>JAIELR010000174.1 GCA_019752835.1 Gammaproteobacteria bacterium
CTTATCCGGCCCGAAACGCTCAATGCGGTGATTCCCTCCGGCGATAATGTCGGACTATCTGCCTTGTTTTGCTTGGCACAAAGTGCGGACGGACGGGCTATGCTTGCGCAACCCGCGGTGGTTCAGCTTATCCGACCCGAAGCGTTCAATGCGGTGATTCCCTCCGGCGTTAATGCCGGGCTATCATCTGCCTTGTTTTGCTTGGCACAAAGTGAGACCGGACAGGCTATGCTTGCGCAACCCGCGGTGATTCAGCTTATCCGGCCCGAAGCGCTCAATGCGGTGATTCCCTCCGGCGATCAGGCCGGAGAATCTGCCTTGTTTTGCTTGGCACAAAGTAAGACTGGACGAGCTATGCTTGCGCAACCCGACCTCATTAAGCTTATCCGGCCCGAAACGCTCAATGCGGTGATTCCCTCCGGCGATAATGTCGGACTATCTGCCTTGTTTTTCTTGGCAGGACATACGGACGGACGGGCCATTCTTGCGCAACCCGCGGTGGTTCAGCTTATCCGGCCCGAAGCGCTCAATGCGGTTATTCCTTCAGGGATTTATGTCGGAAAATCTGCAGTGTTTTGGTTGGCAACGAGTGTGGACGGGCGATCTATTCTTTTACAACCAAAGGTGTTTAAGCTTATCCGGCCAGGAGCTATCAATACTATTATTTTATCAAAGTGTTATGCTAAACAGCCTACCTTTCCGTCCCTCAATTCCAACCCAACGCTTTTCGCCAATAAACAAGATGCATCAAAATCACCTACAGCGGGACAGTCAAAACAGGAAAAAGAAAGTAATCCATTAAACACCATTAGTAGAAAACGGCCTTTTTTGGAAGAGGAAAGTGGGCCCGGGAAGCTTGGCCCTAAGTTTGAGTGATCTTGCTACAATTTTTTAGAACGGATTAATATTGGAGAGCCTAAAAAAGGGCACCGTCAAGTTGTTTCGGTTGATATGCTAAACTGAGTTATTTGAGGGAGCAATCTCCGATGTCAGAAGCTATAGTTCGTTATAAAGGTTACCGTTACCCGGCGGTGCTTATCGGTCATGCGGTTTGGCTGTATTATCGCTTTATGCTGAGCCTAAGGATGTCGAAGAGTTATTGCAAAGTCGTGGCATCCAAGTCAGCTATGAAAGCATCCGAGAATGGGGCTTAACATTTGGCCAAGGTTTTGCGAATCAACTGAAAAAAAGAACGCCAAAACGTGGGGGTAAATGGCATCTTAATGAGGTGTGCATCGTAATAAATCGAACGAAACATTGGTTATGGCGAGCGGTAGACCAAGAGGGTTATGAATTGGACATTTTGCTCCAGTCGAGACGGCACAAAAAAGCGGCCTTGTGTTTTTTTAAGAAGCTTTTAAAAGGATTGCTTTATGTGCCAAGAGTCTTTGTATATCCTGTTTGCCATTCAATGCTCCACGTTTCTCAAAAGCGGAAGTTACTACTTTGCTCCCACAAATGACCACCGCCACTGTCAATTATGCGTCGAAAACTATATACTCTCAACCATTCTACTTTTCGGTAAACAATCCCATGCAACTCCCCGAGCCATCACCGGCAATGCTGGCCAATAGCCATCAATTAACCAATATTATCGCTGAAAAAATCATCGCGCAAGGCCCTATTAGCTTTGCCGATTATATGCAAATGGCGCTTTACTACCCTGGATTGGGCTATTATAGCGCTGGAAATCAAAAATTTGGACCCGCAGGTGATTTTATCACGGCGCCTGAATTATCCAGCTTATTTTCCCATACGCTAGCCCATTATATTACTGAACGTTTCGCCACTCTTGAGCATCAAAATATACTTGAATTTGGGGCAGGCTCGGGTATCATGGCGGCCGATATACTATTGCATCTTGCTGAACTTAATCAATTGCCTGAGCATTATTATATCCTTGATCTCAGCGCCGATTTACGCGAGCGTCAAGCCTTAACGCTGCAACAAAAATGCCCAGAGCTGAGCCATCACGTTATTTGGCTCGATCGCCTCCCTGAACATTTTAGCGGCATTATTCTTGCCAATGAAGTGATCGATGCGATGCCTGTGCATCTATTCCATTGGCATGACAATCAATTGCATGAACGAATGGTCAATAGACAAAATGGAGAGTTTTGCTGGAAAGACGCGCCATTAAGTGCTGAACGTCTGGCAACTTACCTAGCTCCCTACCTTCCCAAACTGCCTCAACCCTATATATCTGAGGTTAATTTAGCGTGCGAAGCTTGGCTGCAAAGCCTGAGCGATTGTATTGATCAGGCTGAAGTCTTGATTATTGATTATGGTTTTCCTGATACGATTTTTTATCATCCGCAACGCAATACCGGCACCTTAATGTGTCATTATCGCCATCTTGCTCATGGTGATCCCTTTTTGTGGCCTGGTTTGCAAGATATCACGGCTCACGTTAATTTTTCGAGCTTAGCTCAAACGGCTGTCAATGTGGGATTTAGTGTTGAAGAATATGACACCCAAGCGAATTTTTTAGTGCATCATGGGATATTACACTTGGCTGAGCGAGACGATATAGGTGAGCAGTATATCTTGGGTCAGGCCTTAAAGCGTTTATTATTACCGACAGAGATGGGTGAGTTGTTTCAGGTGTTGCGGTTGAGGAAGGGGTAGACTTCGTTTATAATCGAGACTCATCCAGCCAAGGAGCCCTGCCCGTGAGTTATCCCACGACCATAGAACTTTACAAAGAAGACATGAAATTTTCGTCCGGCCATTATACGATTTTTGGCCCTAATGATAGAGAAAAGCTTCATGGCCATAATTTTACCTTATATGCCGCCATTACCACCTACGCCAACGATAATGGTATTGCCTTTGACTATGATATTTATAAAGAAAAATTGCGTAAACTCTGTAAAAGTCTCAGTGGTTATTTTTTACTGCCAGGAAACTCTCCTTATCAAACCATTGAGCATACCGAGGACTATGTTATTGTTCATTTTGGTAAGGAAAAAATCCCTTTTCCCAAACAGGATGTGCTCATTTTACCCCTTAAAAATATCACGGTTGAAGAATTAGCCTTATGGTTTATTCGCGAATTAACCGCCGATAATACCGAAATTGAGGGCTATCAAATAGAACGCTTACTTATCAAAGTATTTTCTGCGCCAGGCCAATGCGGCACCGCTGAATGGACCAAAACATCTTCACCCTCACCAGAGAGCAAATCATGACCGATTTTTTTAACAGCACCCTTTCCATGATAGGACAAACACCTTTATTTGAAGTGACACAACTCGAAACAGGCCCCTGCCGCCTGTTTCTTAAACTTGAAAATCAAAATCCGGGCGGTTCTATTAAAGATCGCATTGCACTCTCGATGATTGAAGCTGCTGAAAAAGAAGGCAAACTAAAACCAGGTGGAACCATCGTTGAAGCCACCGCAGGCAATACTGGTATTGCCCTCGGCTTGGTTGCTGGTCTTAAAGGTTATAAACTGAAAATTGTCATGCCCGATAAAATGAGCGCTGAAAAAATAGCACATTTACGCGCCTTGGGCGCTGAGGTCATCATGACACGCTCTGATGTCACTAAAGGCCATCCTGATTATTACCAAGATAAGGCCAAGAAAATGGCTGAAACGATGGAGAATGCCTTTTATATCGATCAATTTAATAACCCTGCCAATCCCCTCGCACACGAACAAAGCACCGCCCCTGAAATTTTTGAACAAATGGATCATGATGTCGATGCGATTATTTGCGGTGTTGGCTCCGGCGGTACACTCAGCGGCATAGGTCATTATTTTAAAAAACACTCTCCTAAAACACAGATGATCATTGCCGATCCTGTAGGCTCCATTATTGCCGACATGGTGAATACCGGAAAACACCAGGAATCAGGCTCGTGGCTTGTTGAAGGTGTGGGTGAGGATTTTGTTCCCAGCATTTGCGATTTGAGTCTGGCTAGCAAAGGCTATTATGTCTCTGATCAAGAATCTTTTCAGACCGCTTATGATTTATTACGTCTTGAAGGTATTTTAGGCGGCTCATCCACCGGCACTTTGCTTGGCGGCGCCTTAAAATATTGCCACGAACAAACCACGCCTAAGCGCGTAGTGACCTTTGTGTGTGATACCGGCAATAAATATTTATCTAAAATGTTTAATCAAGCGTGGTTGGAGCAACAGGGGATTGCAATTCGATGAATGAGTCAGATGAATCGGATAAAATTATTATCCACACGCAAAAAAATAAACGAGACCAAACAGGATTAGGTTGGATAGATAATGTTGGCGGTAGGGGAGTCATGACTGTTCAGGAAATGGTTACTTCTCAAACCAATGATCCGACGTTATTAAACGATATAAAATTTATACAAAATGGCATCACAGCTATTACGTATAATAATAAAGAGAAAGTTTTACGCGAAAAAACTTCAATTAGTTATAGCCTACTTTCCTTCGATGGACATATTACCTCTAAAAAAAAATCAATTGCTTGCAGCGAACTACTTAAATTTTATGGGCACTTGGTGTCTCATCGAATCGATGTGGAAATTAGCTTACCCAAAACTGATAGAGATCACTACTTAAAACTCGGCTTGATTGATCAAAAAAATGAAAGTACCGCTTTATTACGAGCGAGCTGCTTAGGACAACTGGCAGAAACAGGGCAACAGTGTGTAGATGGCATGAACAGCATTCTACCCTTGATATTAATGCAGGACAGCATGAGACAGTTATCAAAAATATCAGGACATCGCTCACAAAATATAGCCAAAAAATTGTTACCCCATCTTGAATTAGCGACCTATCTGAAAGAAGATGAGGAGGTAATACTAAATTCTAAAAATTCAGTTGCATTATTTAGAGATTATTCGAAAAAAACATGGTTAGATCGTAATGATAATTCAATTATGATACAGTCAGGGCACTATAAACATACTTTTTATGTCAATTTATATAAAAAAATCTCTCCAACTAAAATTGAAATTAATATTGTTATTCATAATTTTAATCTAATGGCATTACTCTATAATCAACAAGAAGCGTTGAACGAAAATAGTTTTTTTCCTCGCGTTCTCCGTCTTGAAACAACTCGATATAATGGAAAACGTTTATGTAAAGAAAATGATATAGCCGCTGAAATTAGCACTTTAGCTTTTTATATAGAAATATTAATGCGTGCCCATAAAGAGGCGGGACTGTATCAAAAAAAATCTAAAAAATTAAATATAAAAACAAGTAATCAATTTAAAAAATTGAAAAAAATAATTGGGAAAAATCAAGCTTCCTTATGTGATGTGTTTATTCAATATGTTGTTGATGGTCAAAATCTTTTTTCTTTTACTGAATTAACAGGATTTTTGACTTGGGATAATATAAAAAATACGTTGACCAATGCATTGCCTGATTTAGATATAGATCTTGATACCATCATTGATGCGCAAGGAGAATTGCTTGAGCTAATCAGAACCTTAATTTTAATGGATGTGATTTATCGCCCCTTTATCTATGGTTTAACCTTATTTACCCCTATTTCTGAGCAAGCTCAGCTTGCGGTTTATCCCCCTCAAAGTTTGCAACGGGTAGGCAATTGTACCGTGCATAATATGCGAACGGCTCTTTATGAAATAGTGCAATTTGATTGGCGCAAGCAAGCAGATTGGGAACCCATTAAGAATTTAAATTTTGATATTATGTGGATAGCAACCTCTAGTTGCGTCAGGAGGTTTCCTGATCTAAAAAATATTAATCCATCCACCACCCTACCTGAAAACGAAGCAACACGGCAATTAGAAATTGCAAAAAAACAAATAGTGAATAAGCAATATAAAAAGGCCATCACATCAGTAGAACAAGCCTTAAAAGAACAACCCCTCGATATCATGACTAATCTACTTATCTATGCTGACAGAGCGATAGCGTATGAAGGGCTTGGCCAATATGATTTAGCATTAGCGGATTATAATGAAGCCCTTGAATATCATGAGGCCTTTGAGGTTTTAGAAAATCGGGGGGTATTACTCGCAGATCATTTTGGGGAAAAAGAAAAAGGCTTAGTCGATCTGAATAGAGCCATAGAAATTAATCCATTTTCGGCGCACACTTATTATAATCGAGCAATGCTGCATAAAGAAATGAAGAGTGAGGATAAATATATTAAAGACATTCAAAGGTTGCTTGAGCTTGAGCCGGAAAATCTAGAATATCAATATCTCATGGAACAAGTATCACGTAATGCAAATCGACAATCGCAAAATATTAGAGGCCTCGCTCAAATTGCTAACCGTAATAATGGCCCTGGTAATTTTGCACCTCATTCAAGCAACCCTCCGAAAGTATTATCCCCTCCTGGACTTGGCGAAGAGGACATTACCGATGTAGATTTCATTAATGATTTTGACGAAACGCATCCGGGGCCTTGGGAATGGGATATCAAACGCTTAGCGGCCAGCTTTATGGTGGCAGCGCGGCATTTGAATCATGGAGAAAAAATCGGAAAAGAGGCGGC
>JAIELR010000170.1 GCA_019752835.1 Gammaproteobacteria bacterium
TTTATTTTAATGCCTATACAGCAAGCATTGGTAAATACATTGGAAGTTATTACATTCAATTTCGTCCTACTTATTATGTAGGCAGTTCTGGTCCTTCATCGCTTTTATATACTTTAACATTACAAAAATATTTTTCTGCTGAAGAATATATCGGTTTTATGATTTCAGAAGGTACGGCTCCCGATTTGGCTAATTTAAACACAAGCAGTTTGCTAAAAACCGATTTTCAAACCTATATGTTTAGCGGGCAACATGTCATTAATAAACAATTTGCGATGCAATATGGTATAGGTGAATCCATAGAAAACTTTGGTAACAATAATATACGACATTATACCTATATCAATGGCGGACTTAGCTTTAGGGATGTATAACTATGGGAGATTTCAAGTATCAACATCTTATCGAAATCTTCATTTTTCTCGAATTTTTCATCGTTCTTTTTTTTGTCATTCTTGCCTACTTTTTATACCTATATATACGCATTAAACAAAAACTAGATACCAAGCGCTCCCATGAAATTGATGCATTATTTCTTCAGATGGATATAAAAGGGGAATTAATGCAACTTCCCTATAAAAAACATGTTCATTTATTAATTGAGACTTTTATGGCTTGGGATAAAGCACATAAAGACTCGCAAAATTGGCAACGTTACCATGTAGAATTAATGAAAGAACAAATTTTACCGGCTGCTTCTCATTATATAAAAAGCCGCAATTGGACCAAACGTTTCTGGCTATTAGAGTGTCTGGATTATTATATGGATCAAAATTATGAAACAATTCTGATAAAACTGATTAACGATCCATTCTCTATCATCAGTATTGGCTCCACACATATTGCTATTCGGTTTGGAAGCCGACGTGTTTTGCAAAGTTTACTTGATAAAATTTGTCTCGAAGAAGGTCATTTTCAAGTACTCTATATTTCTCAATTAACAAGTACCCCTATCCTATATACTTTAATAGAAGAGAAACTTATCATGAGCCAAGAGGCCCATGCTCGAGAAAGCTGTTACCGCATTTTAGCTGAAATTGGAGCTAAACGTGAGTTTTATAACTTCGCTGTAAACGATGTAGATAGCACTAATTTGGAGCTTAAATTGGCAGCTATTCGTTTATTATCCGATACAAATCCTGAAGCAGCCACACCAATTTTAATCGCGTTACTTAAACATCCTAATTGGTTAGTGCGGAATGCGGCAATAAGGGGGATGGCACATTTGAAGAATAATGCTATTATTCCTTATGTTATTGAAGCATGTAATGATTCTACCTGGTGGGTAAGAGTCAATGCTGCGAAAATTCTCGCACAATTTGAAAGTCCGGATCAAAACGATGCACTCACTCAAGAATTAGCCGCTTTTCAGGAGCCACAGTATTTTTTGAAAATTCGTGAAATTAAAAAACATAAATGATTTAGGTAGTTAATTAAATTATGCACTTACTAACCATAATAAATTTGTGGATTCTATATTACTTTAGTGCCTCAGCGGTTATTTATAGTATATTATTAATAACGGCCTCTTTTTCTATAACCGATTTCTTCAAACGCACAAAATATGCTCATACGCAAACCCTTCTAATTTCTAAAGCGCTACCACCTGTGACTATTGCAATTCCTGCCTATAATGAAGAAGAAAATATATACAATGCGATCCAAAGTGCGCTTAACTCGTCTTATCCCAATTTATATATCATCGTCGTCAATGATGCCTCAACTGACAATACGATGAAAATCATCGATGATCATTTTCAATTGGTAGAAGTTCCAGCCATTATCGAAGAAAAAATTCCATGCTCTAAAATAAAAGCTGTCTATGTTTCAAAAACTCACTCCAATTTAATGATCATTGATAAAGAAAAAAATACTGTAGCGAATGGAGGTGCTGGTGCAGGTGACTCCTTCAATATTGCCATAAATGCCTGTTTCACTCCTTATTTTATGACACTCGATGCAGACTCGCTAATCGACTCAGAAGCTATAAATGAATTTATTTATGACATTATGACGCATCCTACAACTGTTATTGTAGGTGGAGGTGTTTATATTTTAAATGACTGTAAAGTCCAACAAGGGCGTGTGACTCAACCCTTATTACCCCTAAGATTAGTTCCTGGGATTCAGGCAGTTGAATATATTCGCTCTCACTTATTTGGCCGCACCGGCTGGAATCCCCTAGGTGGAACAATGTGTTATTCCGGCACTGCAACCATGCTTGATCGTAAAGTTGTGATTGACGCTAAGGGTTTTGACGCTCAGAATTATGGACAAGATGTTGACATTATTATGCGTATTAATGCTTATATGCACAAAAGTAAAAAGCCCTATAAAGTTATGTTTAATCCTGTTGCAACTATTTGGACTGATGCACCACGAAGTTTTACCGAATTTGGAAAACAGCGAGATAAATGGCGACGAGGAATGTTACGAAGCACAATACGGTATTGGTATATGTTTCTTAATCCCCGATATGGCATTCAAGGTATGATTGGTTACCCTGCATATATCATACTGGAAGTACTAGCGCCGCTAATTGAGTTTACGTCATATTTTACTTTATGTATCTCTCTTTACCTTGGTATCTTGAATCTAAAACAAACCTTACTGTATGTCACGCTTGCCTGGGGTTTTGTAACGTATATTTCTATTGCTAATATGTTTATCAACCTTATTACCTTTAATCGCTATAAGAAATTTACCGATATTCTTCGTATTTTTTCATTAACTGTGCTCGAAACATTTGGTTTTAGACAATTTAATGTTTTAGTTATGTTTTATGGAACAATACACTATTTGGTTAATCGAATAATGGGGAAGCCGTTGTAGTGGGTATCCATGCAATATGTGGACACCCTCTGCCCATCGCTTCGCTCTCTCTAGAGGGAGAGGGTATCGAGACTAAAGGGTTTTAGTGGTCCAAGTGAGGAGCACTATTAGAGGCATTTAAAAAGGAATATGAAATGGCGAATTACCTAGTAACTGGTGGAGCAGGCTTCATTGGCTCACATCTTACGGATGCATTAATCGAGCAAGGCCATCACGTCATTATTCTCGATAATTATTCAGCAGGGAAAGAAAATCCAGAAGGAGCAGTCATTGTAAAAGGCTCCCTGAATGATAGCGAGTTATTGAGGGAACTGTTTAACGACATAGATGGTTGTTTTCATATGGCGGCTATTCCATCGATTATTGCCTCTATAGAAGATTGGGTTGGTACGCATGAAATTAATTTAACCGGCACCATACGATTATTTGAAACAGCCCAACACTATCGCGCTAAAAAAATAATCCCCATGGTTTATGCCTCTTCGTCAGCTGTGTATGGTGACAGCCCTATTCTTCCCTCTACCGAGCAAATGTGGCCTCAACCGCTGAGTGCCTATGGCGCAGATAAATTAGCCTGTGAATTGCATGCAAAAATAGCCGGGTTAGTACATCAAATCCCCACGTTTGGTTTACGTTTTTTCAATGTATATGGTCCAAGAGAGCGGCTGGACTCTCCTTATTCAGATGTTATTTATACTTTTATCGATAAGTTTAAACAAAAAAAAAGCCATTTCTGTATTTGGTGATGGTGGTCAATCGAGAGATTTTATTTATGTGGGTGATGTCGTTGCCCATTGCTTAGCCGCTATGCAACACGCCAATACCAGTGCACCAGTAGTGAACGTCTGTCGCGGTCAGCCAACATCTTTAAACGAATTAGTTGCTGTACTCGCGCAATTATTTAATTACCAACCCGAAATAATAAAATTACCCGCACGGACAGGTGAAATTTATCATTCGCTTGGCTCACCTGCATTGGCAAAAACACTCTTGAAATTAAGTGCGGGTATTGATTTAAAAACAGGTCTGGGGAAAACGATATATACGGTTTAATCTGAATTTTTAAATCCCGACAACAACTCCTCTTCTTGCATCACCCGCGTATTCGGCATTTTATCCGTTAAATAAACATAGGGCATAGATGAGTCGATAGGAAAAGATTGCTGAGTAATCGACCGCATAACGGTTCCCAATAAATAGCTTATGGCCAAAAGCGATTCATCGAGTCCTGGCAAATAATGCGGTGCTTTAACCGCAAATAAAGCAGGAAAAGAATCGTTAAAATCTCGCCAATTACTTTCGCCTTTATTTTCCATAGTCGGCGTTGTAACTGGCAAACGCGAACTATGATCACCCTGCACAATAATAATTGCTTTACTCATGATACCCGCCTGTTGCCAACTATCAAATATCGTTTGTAATTGCCTATATAAACATTGTGTTTGCTTTTCATATAAGGCATAACGCAACGCTCGTCTTTCAGCCGTATTGCCCTGCGGCCCCACATCATAATTAATCAACCAATCCATCGGGTTACTATGAATTTGACAATTTTCATCATATATATAGGGTGAATGTGGCAATAAAATATGGGCAAAAAACACAGTCCCCTCATCGGCATTGGTGAGTACATCACTCTGTAATTTTTGCATTGCTGACAATACTTGCAACGTACTTAGCTCATTTTGTTCCCAATGCGACGGGGGCAAGTGTAAATGCATCTGCACAGCAAGCGGGAGAATGGTATAGGTATATTCATAAACCATCTGCTGATATAAAAAAGACGAAAGCAAATACGTTTTAAGCAAAAATTGATATCGCACCTTGGAGGGGAACTGTAATTGATAAAAAGCCTTCAAACTAAAAATAGGATAAGTATAGCAAAACTCATAATTAACCCGCTTTGCATGACAAAAATCGATATAATTAGGTTGATACACGCGGATGTTATACCCCAGTTGGGATAGTAATTGAAATTCCTTATTTTGTTTTAAAATTTGTTCTGATGGGCCACCAGGAAAATAATAACTATCCTGTGCCTGAGGAATAAAATTGAGGTCATTTGGAATAGCATCATAGGTTCGACTATAGCGACTATACGCATTAGCATATAAGCGAAAACCATAATGAGGATAAAATTGTTTTATTTTATTTTGCAATAAAACACCTTGAGGGGTATTGGTAGGTATGGCATTCACACCCATATGCTCATCAAAGACAATATGAATAATGGGGGGCAAGTGTGAATTACTCTTGGTTGCTTTTTGTGAGATTTTAACAGTATTAAATTCGTGACCAACTGGAAATAATAAAGTTGCAGTACAAAAAACACCGGCGATAAAGGTCACCACAGCCAAGGCTTTTTCTTTTAAAAAAATACCCAGACAAAGCACGACTAAAAAAACCACTTTGAGCACAAGCATCGATTGAAATTCGGGCAAAAAACTCAGTGCGGTGGGAATTAAAAGGCTGAAAACCATGGTGAGTCGTACCCACCTTGCTCGATATAAGATCAAAGAGGTGCATAGGCTGGCCGCAAGTATAGTCATTATTAACCATACAAACTCTTCGTGAAAAATGGGCACATCGTTAAATTTAACAAAATAAATAAACGGCACAAATAAAATAAATAAAGGAGCGAATATGCGCATACACACCCTACACCGCAACCACGCCCGCAATCGCTGGATGCGATTGATAATTCAAAAACTCAATATCCTCGAAAGAATAGTCATCTATCGACCTAGCTTTACGTTTTAAATGCAATTGAGGTAATGGGTATGGTTCACGGCTCAACTGCAATTGCACCTGCTCAAGATGATTGGTGTAAATATGGCAATCACCCCCTGTCCAAATAAACTCACCCACTTCCAAATCAGCTTGCTGCGCTAACATATGCGTCAATAACGCATATGAGGCGATATTAAAAGGCACACCGAGAAAGGAATCAGCAGAACGTTGATAAAGCTGACACGATAAACGCCCTTGCGCCACATATAATTGAAACATGATATGACAAGGCATCAGCGCCATATCTGGCAAATCGGCGACATTCCAGGCGGAAACAATTAAGCGGCGGGAATCAGGGTTACGACGAAGTTCATCGATCAGTTGCTTGAGTTGATCAATGGGTTCACCCTTTTTACCTTCCCAAGAGCGCCATTGCTTGCCATATACCGGCCCTAAGTTACCCTCGCTATCGGCCCACTCATTCCAAATACGAACTCCATTTTCCTGCAAATAACGAACATTAGTGCCGCCCTTTAAAAACCACAAGAGCTCATGAACAATGCTTTTGGTATGGACTTTTTTAGTAGTAACTAACGGAAAGCCATCTTGCAAATTAAAGCGCATTTGATAACCAAAGACGCTGATAATACCCACGCCAGTGCGATCATTTTTTGCTTGCCCGTGAGCCAAAATATGTTTCAAATAATCTTGATATTGTTTCATACCCATTTCCTCATTTGTAGTGAGATACCATGCGTGGTAATATCCTATGCCTCTGTCAATCCTGGAGTGAATACATTATTTATGCCCAATGAAAACTCACCGCTCGTTCGCCCTTTTCTTAAATGGGCAGGGGGCAAATACAGCATTATACCCCAGATTAAA
>JAIELR010000028.1 GCA_019752835.1 Gammaproteobacteria bacterium
AGAAAAACCGCAGGAATACTCGCCCGTCTTTCGAGGTTTTTCGATTGACGAACGTTTAAAGCTCGCGTTCAGACGGGCGCTAAACTTCGCATCTTCAGGTGCGATGGGTATATGTCGTTTTTCCATCATTGCCCCCCAAACCAACCGCGACGAAATGCAAAAAAACAGAAAGGCAATAACAAAAAAATAAGCCACTGCCCTTCATCTTGCCATAATGATGTTGTCACTTTTTCCTGCGCTTCCTTTATTTCTCTACTATCTGATGCCGAGTCAATAAAAGCATTCAAATCACTATTATCATTAGTGAAACTAATATATCGTCCATGACCAGCACTGGCCAATTTTTCAAGGCTTTCCCCATCCAATTTGCTAAAAATAATTGAACCATTCTGGTCTTGTAAAAATTGACCATTCTCACCTCGAAGTGGTGTATTTGTAGCGGTTCCTACACCCAATACTGATATCGTGTACCCTTGCGCTTGAAGTTTTTTAGCTTCAGCAATGGTTTTTTCATCCGCTTTTCCACCGGCAATAACAATAATTTTCCCCTCAGTTGCATCTGCTTGCGCTAATAATTTTCCGGCCATATTTAAACCTGCACTAAGATTATTGCCCGAGACCGGCATGATGCTAGGTGATAAATCAGGCACCATAGCCATAATAGTTTTACTATCATTCGTTAGGGGTGAAACAACATAAGGCTCCCCACTATAAACCACTAATGCAGTCTGCCCCTCTTGACTCTCTTTCAATAAATCAATGAGTTTATATCGTGCGCGCACTAAACGTGAAGGGGGTATATCGTTTGCCAACATATCGGGTGATAAATCAAAAACAATCACTCGATTGCTATTTTTTGCATACACAGGTTGAGGTAATTGATTCCACGCGGGACCTGCCAATGCCAAAATAGCAAACAACCATGACAAACCTAAGAGCGCAGTAATAATCACCCCACGCGATCCTTTTCGATGAACCAGCAAATGCGGTAATAAATGAGAATCGCATACTTTTTCCCAATTATTAGACTGATGATATCGCTGGTTTAATCTAAACCAGAGATAACTTAGGGGTATTAACAGTAAAAACCACCACGGTCGAATAAAATGAAACGTTTGTATCGAAAACATGCCTTACCTCATCAATGTGCGAGCAGCCCACAGAGCTGACAATATTAAAGCCAATCCCAGAGGCCAAGGATATAAAGTTTTCATCGGTCGAAAAAAGCGCTTATCCGCTGTTATCGGCTGCAATTGATTAATGCGTTCATAAATTTGCGCTAAACTTTGACTGCTGCGTGCACGGAAATACTGTCCATGGGTCATCGTCGCAATTTGCTTTAATGTTTTTTCATCTAAATCCGCCGAAGGATTAACAGATTGAGGGCCCCAAAAAGTTTGTACCACGGCGCTCTCAGACCCTATTCCAATAGTATAAATTTGTATGCCTAGTTTTGCCGCTACCTTTGCTGCTTCAAGCGGATCAACGCTTCCGGCATTACTCGCACCGTCCGTTAACAAAACTAATACGCGACTTTTAGCGGGGTATTGCATCAATCGTTTAACGGCCAAACCAATGGCATCACCAATATTCGTCATTTCCCCCGCAAGTCCAATGCTTGCATCAGTCAACATGCTATGTACTGTTTTTCGATCAAACGTTAAGGGCGTTTGCAAATACGCTTGCGTTCCAAATAAAATAAGCCCTAACCGATCGCCTTGGCGCTCATCAATGAATTGTCCAGCAATAGATTTAATCATATCTAATCGATCAACCGTTTTCCCATTCAAGGGCATATCAGGAATTTCCATACTACCCGAAATATCGATGGCCAACATGATATTACGACCAGTTTGTTCTATCATCACAGGCTTGCCCAACCACTCCGGTCCTGCTGCGGCAAACACAACTAAAATCCAAATGAAATAAGCGAAGAAATATGATTTTTTTTTATGATGCGCTAAACCAATTGATTGATTACCATTAACTTCCTGTAATCGTGCAAAAAAGGGAACACGCAAGGCAGATTGGCTCAGAGGCTTTGCTCGAGGAAGAACAAAGGGAGCAATCAAGGGTAAAGGCAGTAGCAATAAAACCCATGCACAAGCCAAATGAAACATTATAAACACCGTTCAATAGTTTGTTCAATTAATTCAAATAAATCATCCAACTCATCGTCTACTTGATGTTGATAAGGGGCGGTCATCAATAAGCGCCCACTACCCTGTGTGTAGCTCGATGTATCAGACACTTTATCCAAGAATAATAACCAATCTTCACCCTGCAATCCGGCTATATTCTCACGGGAGTAAACCATAAATAAAATTTGTTTTAACAAAATAGATAGCTGGGCGGCTATCGATTGTTTACTCAAATAATCAGAGTACCGCAATAAGGTGATTTCCTTTAAAATTTGGCGTTTTCGATGCCGCCGTAGTCCGTGTTGCACTAGATAAAAAGCAAGAATAGATAGCGCGATTAAACACAGTCCTAACACCATATACCACCCCCAGGTCAGAGGCCACCAAGAAATAGGGGCAGGTTGCTTAATATCCTTTAATTGCTGTAACAAGTTGGCCGCAGTATTAGTATTACTCATCGTAAACCTCGCCCACGTAATTTTAACAAGGCTTGGTACAGTACCACGCCTACATCATCTTTTGTTGATAAATCCAGTAAGGGAATACCTTGGCGAATAAAGGACGATTTTACATCTTGATAGTGTTCTATGAATTTTTCACGGTATTTTTTACAAAAATCTTTGCCATATGTATCGAAAAGCATCCTTTTTTCACCGTTGGTTATTTCATATCGATCCGGTGGCGGTGGCTCTTGTTCCAATGGGTCTGACACAAAACAAGCAATGATTTCACTTCGCTCGCCCACACTGCGTAAATGCTGTAAGGCAAGTGGCGTGAGGCCAGTAAAATCGCTGATAATAAAAACCAAACCACCTGGGTGACAAATTCGACGAAGCTGGGCAGCAATTTGTTCAAACTGAACGGCGGCTGTAAAAATAGGTTTTTCATGATTCATTCGAACAATATGCCGAAACAAAGGTAAAATGCCCTGTTTACGGCTACGGGGCTTAATGGCTTGGAAATCACTGTCATGAAACACAACCCCACCCACGCGATCCCCCTGTTGCACTGCAGCCCAGGCCAAAATAGCTGCTGCTTGAGCCCCTACGATTGATTTAAACGTCACGCGGGAACCAAAGCGCATACTGAGGGATTGATCTAATACAATAAAAACAGGCCGTTCGCGCTCTTCGCAAAATAACTTGGTATGCGCTCGACCCGTCCTAGCCATCACGCGCCAATCCATAAAACGAATATCATCACCCGCCTGATAGTTACGCGTTTCATCAAAATCCATACCACGTCCCCGAAAACGGGACAAATAAGACCCTGAGCGCTCTGTGCGCACCGATTTTTGATTAATTAAGGCCACATGTTCTGAGGCACGCTGAAGCGCTATCAGTTGATCGAGTTGGACATGAATATCGGTTGTTGGCATGGAAAAGCCCTTTTATTACTACCGTGATGCCGTCGCTTATTAAATATACTGCTCGCCGCTGGATTTGCGAGCAGTATTAGAGATCTTAAACCTCGACAGCGCAGTTCCTGAGCTTCCGGCTGTTCTTAGGACAAGGTGAGTGTGTATTTTACTAAACTATTCACACGATTGCGAGGGGGATATTGCCCCAAACCATCTTACTGAATTATATTCAAAGGGCTTACTACCTGATTCATGTATGCGTGTATTTCTTCGGCACACATGCTAATCGCGCTCAAAAAGTTTTTAGAAATATTCTCAAAATCACCACTCTGCATTTTTTCATCAAGTTTATTTATGTTTAAAAAGAGCTTCCTCGGTAACGCTTTACTTGTGCCCCCCAAATGCGATGGAGGTAATTTTCCATGTAAATTTAATATTGAATGTTAAATCTACATAACTTTAGACCGAATTGAACAAAATTTAAGGACCTGTGAGGATTTTTTGACAGTGTACGTTTTTTGGAATATAATTAGCCATATGTTTTTTAATATGAGTTTTAATATGAGCATGCAATTATCTATTACATTGCCTGATACCATGGCAAACGACAGTTCGAAGGTTGCTCGCCATCTGGGCATATCGCGTACCGCTTTTATACGACAAGCTATAGCACATGAATTGGCAATAGTGAAAAAGAAAGAAGAACTCGATGGCATTACTCGCGCCCTATTGGCCATGCAGTCAGATTCAGCTTATCAGCAAGAAGCGGAATTTTGGGATAGTGCAGATTACCCTGAACTGCCAGAGGAGTCAGATGAATGGTGGAAATCTTAACCCGAGGCGGCGTCTATCTAGCGCGCTTAGATCCTGTGAAACATAATGAAGTGGGGAAAATTAGACCTATAGTTGTCTTAACTTCACAGCGCATTCTAGATGCTGGCGTTAGTTTGTTATTTGTCTGTCCGCTCAGCAGCCAATCACATCCCAAATTTAGTCATCTGCATGTTGAAATCCCCATCAGAGATCAACTACAAGTTGTGAGTTATGCATTAGTAGAGCATTGTCGTAGTATAACCGTGCAACGATTAGTTCAACCTAGAATTGCTCAATTAACACCGCAAGAATTGAATGCTATAACACGTCATTTACAATTGTTAATTGGGCATTAGGACGATTTAAGCAAGCCGTTTATTAATTAAAATAGGCCAATAGCTTTAGCTTCGTTATCACTAGTGTTTTCTTCATCTGAAGATGATTCGCTTGTTATAAACTCGGGGTCAGAATATTGCCGAAACTTTTTTATTAATTTATCGGGCTTATTTCTCTCTAACAAATTCAAATAACCATTTTTTAAGTTTTCACCAATAAAAGGACATTTCGCCAACGATTCTTCGCCTTGACCAAAACCTTTTTCCCACGCTGCTAGCAATGCGAAAGCATGTAACTGGGAAAAGCTTGAGCAATTATTAAAATTAAATTTTAAACCGAGAGGATAATTGCCAGCAATTAAGACTTCCATTAGCAAGATAAAAATCTTTTGCTCCCGAATAGTTTTTATGCCAAGATCAATATTCAGTGGCTTAGAAAAATTACCTGGCTTCATTGCCATAAATAAATTCACCAAACTCTGCTCGGTGAGTTTACAACCTTGAAAATTAAGGCTCAATCCTTCAGGATAATAATTTAAAGCAAGCGCATCAATTAATTTAGTAATACCTTCATCAGTAATAAAATTCTCAGATAAGGCTATATTTAATACTAATCCGTTCGACCAACAACGTTCTGAACTAAACAACTTAGTAAGTCTCTCAATGCTTTTCTCGGTAATACTATTATTACTTAGATCAATATTATATATACGAGACTTACAAGCAGGCAATGATTCAATCAATTGCGCGCAATCTGTATCAGAAATCCTATTCGAGCTCAAATTGATTTCTAACTCTTTTGGGCCATTATCAGACTTGAAAACTTCAATTAATTTTCTTAAGTATAATGCTCGATCACCGTCTTCTAAATGATTCTCGCTAGAGGCAAGTTCATTCTCACTTAAATCTATTTTTAATTTTTGGCATTTGCTTAACTTGATCGCTTCAATAAGCATTGCTGCGCCTTCTAAGCCAAATTGATTACTATTCACCTCTAGCGAAAGTTGAGGAGGACAATCAGCATTCATTAATAGCTTATTAGCCAATAAAAATGCGCACTCTGGCGTTAAAGAAGTATTGCTAAAATATAAATATAAATTACGCGGAAGCTTAGCAATAATTAATGCATCAAGAAAAGCCGCTAACATTGCAGGTGTAATATTATTTCCTCCCAAAAACATATGTACCTCTTGATCCGGATGCGCCGAATAGTCAACAAGGTTTAATTTTTCAGCCAGCTCCTGAAAGATTGCAACGGAGTCAGGAGGGTTTCTGAGGTTACCTAATACAAAACAAGGTTTCCCCTTCGAGATATTTTTTTCAAATTGTTGAATTTTTCAATCAAGTATGCTTGGCATTTGATTTTACCTCTCTAATGTTGTTTTAGTTTTATATTAATTTAATTTGGTATATTAACATCTCTATTGTAGACTATAAAGACACCAAATTTAAACAGTTTTTTTACTTTTCAAGTAGAGCAGACAATACTCTCAAGATATGCCCTTAAACAAGGATACCCAAGCGGATGAAAGAACACTATCACTCCCCCACAATGGCAGATTGGCAAGGGCGATACGATGGCGCTAAAACAGATTATTTTTATCAACTTGTTCAACCGCTTATTCTCACTTCCCCTCCATCAATACAACTATCCGGATATGCTTTGTTAGGCTTTGCTTGTGACCTTGGAGTAGTTCGAAATCAAGGCAGAGCAGGCGCAAAAGAAGGTCCGCGGGCAATTAAACAAGCGTTAGCCAAATTACCCTCTCTCTATTCCTTTCCAATTT
>JAIELR010000062.1 GCA_019752835.1 Gammaproteobacteria bacterium
AACATATCACTCAAGAGCCGATTAGTTTTTTTCTGGTACTGTTTTACAGCGTGAAAATAATCCATGTCCGAGCTAAAACAACCCGCTAAGCGCAGTAATTTTAAGGTAGCTAATAAATCATCATAACATTCCAGGAAATGAACCAATAAAGGACTCCAATGATTATATAGGATGATTGTTGGTCTGAACTGGACGGTGTGGTGGATTGATTTGCCTTCAAAGCCCTTTTTTTGATGGAGCAGCGATTTAAATTGGGTTGTTTCAGCAAGAAAATAGGTTGTTAGGGGTTCTAACCCCTATACCAATGTTGTAAAAAATTGGATAGAATTCACCCGAGCAATAAAACGGGAAGAAGTTGCAGGACGCTACACAGAGCGAGCACCTAAAAACTGTAGTCATCAGCAGCAATCCATATTTTCTTGCCAAAAAGTAGATAACAGTATATTGAGCAAGGATAAGTGTAGTCATGTCCAAGAGACATTTGCCAGAGGTTCGCAGCATGATTGAATTTGATCGATTAGCAAAGAACCACTTAATGGATGCGTATTCACAGTTACTCCCAATTACCAAGCGCCTTATACGCAAGCTCAGTACTTCTGAACATCAAATTATTTTACAACCGCAGTTTCAACAATCTTTTTTTAGTGAGAAGGATATTAGCAGCATTAATTCTTCTTCATCTGAAAAATCAGTACTTCCTTTATCTGCCAATAAGGTCAAAGTTCCCTCTATATGTGATGATTCACCATTTAATGAGACACAGTTTGTAAAACAAAGGGGGACCAAATGACATCTCAAGTTGCCTTATATGCACGGGTCTCTTCTGAAAAACAAGCAGATAGTAATACTATTGCCAGTCAAATAGCAGTCTTGCGAGAACGAATTCAGTCTGATGGTGAAATGCTGGCAGCTGAGATGCAATTCATTGATGATGGCTTTAGCGGAACAACGCTAATCCGTCCTGGTTTAGAGCGCTTACGTGATCATGTTGCATCCGGTCTAGTCGATAAAATGTACGTTCTATCCCCTGATCGTTTAGCCAGAAAATATGCTTACCAAGTTTTATTGATTGATGAATTTAAACACAGTGGCGCTGAGTTAATTTTTATTAATCATGAAGTTGGACGCACTCCAGAAGGTGAGTTACTCTTACAAATGCAAGGTATGATTGCAGAATATGAAAGGGCAAAAATATTAGAACGATGCCGTCGTGGGCGCTTGCATGCAGCACAAAGAGGTTCAGTTAATGTATTGACTTGTGCACCCTATGGCTACCGTTATATCTCTAAATCAAGCGGTGTTGGTGAAGCTGTTTTTGAAATCAACGAAGCCGAAGCAGATACTGTAAAAAAAATATTTGACTGGTTTGTTCTGGAAAAGAAAACGTTAAGGGAAGTTGCTCGCGAATTAAAAAATATAGGTCAAGTAACACGTTTTGGTAATGAAAATTGGGGTCACAGAACCATTGCTCAAATACTTAATAATACAGCTTATAAGGGAATGGCAGCCTTTGGTAAAACTCGCTGTGGTCCCATTCGATCTCGATTACGCCCTGTTCGCTGTAAAAATGGTCAGTCAAAGCAGACGTATTCAGCCTATGATGTTCCAGAAGATGAATGGATATATATTCCCGTTCCGCCTATCATCGATGCGGCTGTTTTTGATGGAGCTCAGGAGCAATTGCAAGAAAATAAAAAATGGGCTCGCAAAAGACAAATCGGTGCAAAATATTTACTGCAAAGCCTAGTGGTTTGTAGTGATTGCAGATATGCTTTTCACGGGATCCACAGAAAGGCAACTCCTAGAAAGACTGGTAGCATGTCAGCTGAATACACCTATTACCGATGTTCCGGATCAGATAAATCTCGATATGCTGGAGAGGTTGTTTGTTCTAACAAGCAAATTAAAGGGGATTTATTAGAGGCGGCTGTTTGGGATGAAGTAAAAAAGTTACTCAGCAATCCCAATACTATTTTAATGGAACATCAACGAAGGTTGGCTGAGATATCTGATCTGACAGAGGATAAAGCGTATTTTCTTGAGCAACAAATAGGTAAAATGAAACAAGGAATTTCACGCTTAATTGATGCTTATGCAGAAGGCCATATAGAAAAGCAAGATTTTGAACTACGTATCAAATCAATAAAACAGAGATTACTCTTAGCCGAGGAGCAGGTAGAAAAACAAAAAGATAAGCATTTAATGGAGGCTGAGTTGAAATTAATAATTGGAAAAATAGAGGAGTTCTCTAAATTGATCACAACGGGCTTGGATAAAGCTGATTGGAATATTAAAAGAAATATTATTTGTGCCTTGGTAAAACGTATTGAGGCAGGAAAAGGCTTAATTAATGTGGTTTTTCGTGTAGGCAACACGCTACCAAATCCAAATTGCAACCCAACGGATTTTTTACAACATTGTGCAAGGGGTTCTAAACGCTAACCGTCGAAATTTCCGGTCTATAATTAATCATCCCAAAACTCTTTAAATTTTACGGAAGCTATTTCTGTGTACCTTACGGTATGTTGAATATTTTTATGACCCAAATAATGTTGAATGCTCCGAGTATCGCGACCGTCATTAGCTAATTTGAAGCCAGTTGAATGTCGAAGCATATGAGGGTGTAGCGCCAAACCAAGTTCTGCCTTTTCTCCTGCTCTTGCGATAATTTTTCTAAATGTATCTGCTGTAATAGGTGCCTTACGTTCTGTCATAAAAACATAATCTGTTTCTGGGTAGTCGCGTTTTAATTGACGAAGGGCTCTAATTTCTGGGCCAAAAAGAGGATGACTGGCTGGGATTCCATTTTTTTTGCGAACCACATGAAGTAGACCTTGCCTTAAATCTATTTGAGACCAACGTAATGAGATCAATTCAGATACTCGTAGTCCATGTCGATAGGCAACTAAAATCATTGTAGAGTCACGTAAGCCATGCCGCCCCAATTGTTTTGCAGACGCAATAAGCTTATCCACCTCAGATGGAGTAAGGTATTCTCGTGCTCTGCGCTCACTATTTTTTACTTTTTTAGGCGGTTTCATGATTCACTTTTATCTACTTTCCCTAAAAGAGTTATTGGTGTCACTTCCAGGCGTCCAAACAACATGTTTATTTATAAGACAATTCACGGTTTAATTTTAGCAAACTTTCCGATAAAGGTATTCTTTAGGGAGAGTTTTTTAGTAACATATTGTCTCTTTTTTTAATTAATATTTTTTATCATGCGTGCAAGCAATGAAAGATTAACCATTTTATCTGAGGCAGAGCAAGCTGCTTTGTATGAGATCCCTGATTTTGATGATGTTCAGCGCTCGAACTATCTCAATCTCACCCCTGAAGAACAAGTCTTGATGCGCAGCCGTGATAATTTATCAATCCAAGTCCATTGCGCTATTCAAATAGGTTACTTTAAGGCTAAACATCGGTTCTTTCCATTTAAGTGGGACGAGGTGCAGGAAGACATTGAATTCATTCTGCAGGAATATTTTCCTGAGCAACAGTTTCATCCAACCCCTATCAGCAAACACCAATATTATGCACAATGCACTGCGATTACGACGCATTTTGGCTACCAGTCTTGGTCAAAAGAGTTTGAACCATTATTGACTGCCCAGGCACAACAGATTCTGCGCCGTGATGTTAGCCCGCAATTTATTGTTATCGAATTACTAGCCTTTATGCAGAAAAAGAAAATCTTGCGTCCTGGATATACCACTTTGCAAGTGATTGTGAGCAAAGTCTTAAATGCTGAACGCAATCGGTTAGAGGTAATTCTTCTTAGAGAATCCCTCACGATAGATGATAAATCCGCTTTGCAAAAATTGTTGCTGGAAAGAGAAGCGGAAACGCTTTCTGGATTAGCAGATCTCAAGCAGGATACCAAGGATTTTAAAGCACGCATGATAAGTGCTGAGCGCGAAAAATCGCTTTCGATAAAACCCCTGTATCAGTTAGCTAAATCGCTCTTGCCTACACTTAATCTTTCTCAGCAAAATATTCACTACTACGCAAGTCTTGTTGATTATTATGATATCTATGAATTACGGAAGAAATTAAAATCTGGGCAGACCTATCTTTATCTTCTGTGTTATCTCTCTCAGCGATACCTTCAATTAAATGATAATTTAATAGACGCTTTTTTCTTGAGCCTCAAGCAATTTGAAGCAGATCTTAAAGAAAAAACAAAAGATGCCTATACGGACTACGCGGTAAGCAAACAAATGGATTCTTTTGTTATGCGTCGATTTGCACGGTTATTTATCAACCAAGAGCTACCTGATCAACTCAGTTTCGGCGATGTACGCAAAAAAGCATTTGAAACCATTATCCTTGAAGAAGAGCTGCGCCATAAAATACCGGAAGACAATGAGGAGGAGCTCAAGCCCATCGATTTTCAATGGAAACTGGTTGATACTTTATTTCATCGATGTCAGCTGCAGTTACGACCATTAATGATGGCCATTGATTTCTCAAGTACTGCCGATGAAAGTCCTTGGCTTAAGGCCATTACCTTGCTTAAAGAGCTATTTGGCGCCAACAAAACAATAAATCAATATCCAGTCGCCGCAAGCCCTGAAAAAACCAGGCCAAAACGGCTGGAAAAATACCTGTTTGATACGAATGCTAAAGGTGAAAAAAAATTCCATGCTGATCGCTATGAGTTTTGGATTTATCGCCAACTGAAGAAACGGCTTAAAGCAGGAGAGCTCTATCTGGCCGATAGCATTCAAAACCGTTCGCTTCAACAAGAGCTTCGTTCAGCCAAAGAAAAAGAGTCGCTAGTAGAACCATTGGATATTCCCGTATTGAGGAAGCCCATTAAGACATTACTGGACGAACGCTGCGCTGAACTACGGTCAGAATGGTTGAAATTTAATACTGATTTTACCCAAGGGAAGTTCAAGCATTTGTACTATGATGAACAAACCAAAACGCTCCATCTAAAAAAATCGAATGATGACAAATACGATGAAGATGCTCAACACCGTTTCTATGAACAATTACCCTTGTGCGATATTACGGATGTTCTTCGATTTGTTAATGAACGGAGTCGTTATTCATCAGCATTTACTCTACTACAACCTCGTTATGCTAAATTATTAGCCGATGAAAATACTCTAAATGCGGTCATTATCGCGCAAGCGCTAAATAACGGCAATCTCAATATGGCAGAAATCTCTGATATTCCTTATGCCAGTTTGTTGGACGTTTATCAATCCCGTGTGCGATTGCAAACATTAAAAAAGGCCAATGATATGATCGGTGATGATATTGCGCAAATGCCTATTTTTCCTGATTACTCGTTGGATATGACTATTCTTTATGGTGGGGTTGATGGCCAGAAATTTGCAGTGGCAAGACCAACACTTAAAGCAAGGCGTTCCAAAAAATATTTTAAAAAAGGGAAAGGCGTTGTGGCTTATACGCTGCTGGTCAACCATATTCCCCTGCAAACTGAGTTGATTGGCGCTCATGAACATGAGAGCTATTTTGCCTTTGATATATGGTATAACAATACAAGTAGTCTCATGCCGGAGGCCATTACCGGTGACATGCACCTTATTAATAAAGCTAACTTTGCAATAATGGATTGGTTTGGCGGTAAATTATGTCCCCGATTTACCAATTTGCAAGCCCAGACCAAGCATCTTTACTGTGGTGATGATTTGGATCAATATAAGGATTGGTTAATTAAGCCCGTAGACAGAATTGATCGCCAATTAATTGAAGATGAATGGCCTAATATTGAACCCATCATCAAGGCGTTAGGTTGTAAAGAAATCACCCAAAGCATTCTGATTAAAAAATTATGCACATATAGCGTCTCAAATAAAACCCGAAGGGCGCTATTTGAGTATGATAAATTGATCCGTAGCATCTACACCCTGAAATATTTGCAAGACAGAAAATTGCAACGAGACATACATCGTTCTCAAAATCGGGTAGAATCCTATCATCAACTGCGTATGGCTATTGCAACTGCCTATGGTAAAAAGCAATTATCAGGCAGGGGAGATCGTGAAATTGAGATCAGCAACCAATGTGCCAGGCTTATTGCCAATGCCATTATTCATTATAATTCGGCAATCCTATCCAAACTCAAACTCAAATATAAAGCTGAGGGAGATCATAAGGCATTAGCCCTGTTGAAGAAAATTTCGCCAGTCGCTTGGCAACATATCCATTTTCAGGGACATTTTATTTTTTCTGGTGATAAAATCATTGATCTCGATGCAATAATAAACAAAGTTTTTTTGCATCGAGTAAAAAAGAAAAGAATGGTTGAATTTAGTCCAGAAATTTCGACGGTTAGCGTTTAGAACCCCATAAGCCAAAAGATTATGAGCTATTAGGTCATGAGTGGGTTGCTCGAGAACTTTGGCCTATTACGCGAGTTAAAAAAATATCACCTCTTCATCTTG
>JAIELR010000020.1 GCA_019752835.1 Gammaproteobacteria bacterium
TTGTTGAAGAAAACATGACCTTAATGGGCTGCAATGCTGAGCGTGAGCCAGGCAAAAATGCACGTCGCCTAGCGATTATTTGTGCTAGTGCAGTACTTTGTGGCGAATTATCCTTGCTCGCGGCTCAAACTAATCACGGAGAATTGATGCGTGCGCATTTATTATTAGAACGTCGAGGCCCGCAGCAATGAAAAAAGCTATTGCCCCAGGTAAATTAATTCTTTCGGGCGAACACGCTGTCGTTTATGGCCAGCCTGCGTTGGCGATGGCGATTAATCGTTATGCTGAGGCATGGGTGAGTGAACAACAAGGGCATTTAATTTCATTTGACCTGCTGAATTTGAAATACCATAAAGCCATGACCATGAAGGCCTTACATAAACTGAAACATCGTGTCCAAGAGGGCTATAATGCTTTTTTGCAAGGGGAGGCAAAAATACGTGATGTGCTAAAATTGCCTGCAGAATTGTCAAAATATGCCTTTACTCACTTGCTCGAAAAAGTGAATCACCAATTGGCGGACGGCGTGAAGTTGAGCACCCATTCGACCATTCCTGTCGGCTGCGGCATGGGCTCCTCAGCCGCGATGATTTTATGTGTGATGCATGCCGTTGCACTACAACAGGGGCTCAGTCTCTCTTTTGAAACCTATTTAGAACATGCGAAAGATGCTGAAAATATTCAACATGGACGATCCAGTGGTTTAGATTTACAAGTGTCTTTACGCGGCGGATGCTTACGATTTCAAGAGGGCGTCAGCACCAAACGGCCGCTTCCTAATATTGAGCTGTTTATGGTAAATACCGGCAAACCCGAAAATACCACCGGAGAATGTGTTAGCGTAGTGGCTAAAACGCTTGATCATCCCGCTTTATTAGCTGATTTTGCCGCTGTCACACAGGCGATGGATGAGGCTATCGAAAAACAAGAATTAAACGCGATACAACACTGTATACGAACCAATCATCAATTATTAACGCACATAGGCGTGGTTCCCTCCAAGGTTCAGCAATTTATTTCGGCGATAGAAGCCGTGGGCGGGGCGGCAAAGATTTGTGGGGCCGGCGCAATTTCTGGCGATCAAGCAGGGATAGTCTTAATTGCTGCGGAATTAGCGCCCAAAGATATCGTGCAGCAATTTAATTATACGCTTGAAACCGTGCAGGGTGAGTTACAGGGCTTGCATAGTATTGTAGGGGCAGGCCCCCGTGCCTGCCCGACGGGACCTGAGGGCAATCACGGGGGGATTGCCCCTACAAAGACATCACACAGTCTGGCTGTCGTAGGGGTAAGCCCCCGTGCCTACCTGAGTGATTCGCTCAATGATTAAGACCTCCGCCCCCGGCAGCCTCATGTTGATGGGCGAGCACGCGGTTCTTCATGATAAATTAGCGATTTGTGCGGCAGTTGATCAGCGCGTGCATATTCAGTTGCAGCCGCGCTCACAGGATAATAAGGTTTTTTTTTCATCCAATGTTTTCACGCCCTATGAAACAACACTTTCAGTATTAACAATACAAAAACCCTATCAATTTATAAGTGCGGCCTTATTGGCGTATCAAGCTTATTTGACCCAGGGATGCAATATAACCATCCAATCCGATTTTTTGCCTACCCTGGGTCTAGGTTCTTCGGCTGCCGTGACGGTGGCTTGTGTTGCTGCTATTCGACAATGGCTTGGTTTATCTTTAAATTTAGCGACTATAATGCAGTCTGCACGAACTATCGTTAGGCAAGTTCAAGGTTGTGGCTCGGGCAGTGATGTTGCCGCCAGTACCTTTGGTGGTGCTGTTTTGTATCGTCAAGATGATCTTAGTCCTCAATTACTCCATGATTTACCAGAATTAACGGCAGTTTATTGTGGTTATAAAACACCGACAGTAGAGGTGATTCATAGTGTTAAAGAACGATATAAAAATAAGCCTGAACAATTAGCTGATTTATTTGAGCGAATGAACATATGCACAAAACACGCCGCGTTTGCCTGGGAGCAATTAGATTGGGCCCAAGTGGGTGACGCTATGCACCAGTATTTTCAACTTCAACAAGAATTGGGTGTGAGTGATCAGGCCCTGGATCATATAGTGGCACGATTACAAGCACAATCGGCATGCTATGGCAGCAAAATTTCAGGTTCGGGACTTGGTGATTGTGCCATCGCATTAGGTCATTTAGAGCCTGATTTATTGCCAGATGCCATCGTACCGACGGCCCAGCAGTTGAGTATAAAATTAAGCCAAACAGGAGTCGCGTATGGATAAGCCAATATTGATTATCACCGGAGGCAGCCGTGGTATTGGGCTTGCCACGATAGAACGGTTTTTGGAACAGGGCTCACAAGTGATTAATTTATCACGTAGGCCCTGTGAAATCATGGGGGTGACGAATCTGAACGTTGACCTGGCGAAATTGGCTGTTAATCAAGACGAGATTCAACACGAATTAGCGGCAGAGTTGGGTGAGCCCATGGTCATCAGTTTGGTGCATAATGCAGGGCATTTTGTCCATGACACGGTTTATACGCAGTCATTAGCTGACGCACGAGCTGTTTTAGAGGTGAATTTGATAGCGCCGATTATTTTAAATCAATTACTTATCCCCTTTATGGCGCCTGGGTCCTCGATTATTTATATTGGATCCACCTTAGCCGAAAAAGCCGTTCCGAATTGTGCTTCGTATATCGTGAGTAAGCATGCCATTGCTGGTCTGATGAAGGCAACTTGCCAGGATTTAGCCGGGAAGGGGATACATACTTGCTGCGTTTGTCCGGGTATTACCGAAACTGAGATGCTCCAAGCACGTTGTGAACAACAACCCGGTTTGTTGGATACTTTATCGCAATTATCGACCTATGGTCGACTGATACAACCGCACGAAATGGCTGAATTAATTGAGTTTTGCAGCCTGCATCCAATTATCAATGGCGCAATGATCCATGGCAATTTGGGGCAGATCGAGCGGTGAAAATAGGAGTCTCTAACTTCATTAGAGTCGCGATTGGCCCTGATCGATACCTGTCATTTTCTGACAGGTGCTTTTTGCCATGGCATAGCGTAAAATATGCTCAGCCAAATGATTTAATAACAAATTTTAAGAGGGGCTCCCGATGCAAAATCCAAATAACGAAAGTAATCGAGAAAAACGAAAAGCCGAATTAAACGAGCGAATAGAAAACAATCATAGAACTGAATATTTCACTGTTCAAGGCAGTCCCCGTCATATAGAGCCTGATGGTAGTCTATGGGAACTTAGAATAGCGTGTCACCCAACGAAAGCAAATATGGAGAAGGTCGCGGATGTTATTGGAACCTATTTACCTGAACTCTACGAGCATGTTAATTTCAAAATATATTTGCTCAATAATATAGAAAATAATGACATTGCCAAACCAACTGTTAAATGGGATCCTCTTTTTGCTCCGCGGATGGACCGTGATCAACGAGGAAAAGAAGTTTGCATCTATATGCATTTTGATATGAAGCAAGGCGCCTATGAACGTGCCCCTGCCGAATGGAAGTCCATGTTATTAAACGTTTGGAAAGCCTTACAAGATGCGGATATTCAGGGCTTAGGTTACACTACAGCCAGTGGGGATAAGCCGATTACAACCTCCTTTGGATTGGTGACACCATTTTCTACCGCATCTAATCGCCCTTGGCTCGGCGAGGATGGTATTGCAAACCCTAAAGCAATTATTGACGAAGCTAGGGAATTGTTATTAAAAAATCCTGACATTGAAAAGAAATATGTTAATCGTGATAAAAAAAACCAAGGAATTATGGGGGGGCTATATAATAAGGACGATTCGCCAATTTACAGAGACCCTCGTAATATTGATCCATCATTCGAGAACGGAAAAATACCTGCAATACTTCCTATTCATGATCCTCTAGGATTTAAAAATCCGATGGCGGGCGTCGTTATTACCCTGCAAGATTTACTAGAGTATGGTATCGATATTCCATCTTTCATTAAAATGCAACACAGGCGAATTTATGACACGCAGCAGCATATTGATCGCTTTGAAGTTAAACTTGTAGATCTTGGACGCAAAGTTGTACGCAACGCACTACGCTCAATGGCAACGGATAATGGTCTTGATGGTCTTGACAGTATGCTAAAAGAGTTATCGACGGAAGCTACTATTACCGATATTAAAAAATCTGCAGAGCGCATAAAAACAATACTTCGTCGCTATCCTCAACCTTCTGCTGAAATGACGTTAGAGATGGATCCCGATATTAGCACGTTAATTGAGCTTATTGACGATGTTGCAAATGATTCTGCTGACTTTGATTTAGCAGAAATTCAAACTATCAGCGCAAGAAAATTGAAAGAGTTGCCTGCATTAACAAAAGCAATAGAAAATAAATTTCATAAATATATTTCGATAGATGAGGGATATGAGCTGATTCATATAGCAAAGATCTCATTTGGCATAGAGGACTTAATCAAAGCCAATCCAGCCGCCATGCAAGAGCTATTCATAAAATGGTTACATTATAAAAATGAACAAAAACTTCTTTTTAGTTTAAAGGAAACTTTTCCTGAGGAATTGCATGAGCTTTATGAGGCTATAGAAAAACTAAATCCATCAGAGCCCTCACAAGCCCTTCTGCAAAAACAATTATTGACGATGGCGCATCATCTTACAGGCAAATTGGCAGCAGAAAACCAAAACGAAGAGATAAATGATCAACTTTCTGCTCTCGAAGAGAATAGCTTTGGTGATTCAATTTTTTTAGATACATCCATAACCTCTAAAACAAAATTGTTAGTAGATAACAACAATGAGAAAATAAATCATAGAAATAACTTTAGTACGGATGGCGATTATTATGATTTGCCTACACAAATAAAAATGGTTTCTTGTAGTGCAAATAGCATGGTTTCCTTTATCATGAATCGTGGGAATTCCGACGAAGATAAAACAATCAAGATCAAGCAATTTGAGCAATCAGTTCATACTTTGCCCATTTTTGATAAAAAAGAATGGACGATGTCAAAAAAATTGCTAGCTACTGTTGCCGTTGCGGCTGTGGGGGTGGTCATTGGCGCGGTGGGTGGTGCCATTATTGAGGCGACTGTGTTAGGTATTATGACTATACCCGCGGGAGGCATAGGTGCTTTGCCTGGCGCACTGTCAGGACTCGTTCATGGCAGTGCTACAGGCTGGGCATGGGGCTTGGCGCTTGCCGCTGCGGTGGGTTTAGATGCTGGTTTAGCAACATCGTTCGGACTATTTGCGCCACCTAAAAAGAATATTATTGATGATATTGCCGATTCTGCTTCTGCAGTAAAAACACTGCCTTGTTTTGTGGGTAGTTAGACCATTCGTAGCCGTTATGACGCGCCTCACTTAACAAGAATATTCGTTATTTTTGCGCGTGTCATGATTGCTACTCGCTGAGTTAATCGAATTTTGCATCATGCATCCGATTATCAATAACGCGATTATCTATGGGAATTTGGGCTAGATCGAGCGGTGAGGGGATAAGAATAAAAAAATATTTGAAAACATAAATTAAACATATTACACTGACCTAAGCCGCAGTAAAAATTCTTGCAACTGATTTCATCAAGAAACAAGCTCCCGGATTAGCTACTCGCCCGTGGGATGTGGTTTTCGACAAAGAAACAGGCTATTGGGTGATTGTTCATTTAAAAAATGGAGAGCAAATTGCAGGGGAGTTTAGTACCTTATCAGCCGCTTCATACCATCCGAGAGAAGAGCAAATTTATCTGGAGAAAGTTATCAATATTAATCCTGATGGCACCGTAACTAGGCTAAACGGCAGTGAAGGTGTTATAATCATGGGTAGTGAGATAATCATGATTGAATTATTTAGTAATGGGGTTTAACAAAATGAATACAAGTAAGAAACCGATGATATTGCGAGTTTACCAGCCCACCATCCCTTTAGATGTAAAACACCCGCCCAAAATGGTGAGTGGGGTTTATCGCACAGTTGATTCCTCAACGCCAAGACATACGCCTAAAAAAAGCCCTGCTGTCAAAAAATCGCCGCTGAATGAAAAAAAAGAGGCGATTTAGAGTTACTAAATGTTCTTTCTTCCTTTCATGGAACTGTCTTTGTAGGGGTAGGCCCCTGTGCCTACCCATATACGGGCAACCACAGGGGGTTGCCCCTACTAAAGCCCCAGCTCCTTTCGGTTATTTTATAGAGGGAACCTTACTCGATAACCCCACAAATAGATATGATTAAAGGACAGCACGTAATACGGGGCCGAGTTTCTTAAAATCAACGATCCCGTATTACGCTTTTATCGTGAGCGTTCTTCATCTTGCCTCATTTGCAATATCAATAAATGTAAGTTCTAAGCATTATTTCCGCTTTAATACGGGCTACACTGTTTAAAAAAT
>JAIELR010000087.1 GCA_019752835.1 Gammaproteobacteria bacterium
GCTATTGATGGCGTAAAAATATGTATGGAAACGCTGCGACATAATGCAGGCCATGTGATTCCGATGCAATTTAATGCAGCCTCGGCCAATCGTATCGCCTTTACTCAACATGAGCCGATTGGGGTCGTCGTTGCTATCAGTGCTTTTAATCATCCAGTTAATTTAATTATTCACCAGGTAGCTGCCGCCGTTGCCGCGGGATGCCCCGTAATAGTTAAACCTGCCCCTAATACCCCTTTATCTTGTCTACGCGTAGTAAAACTGCTGTATCAGGCAGGGTTGCCGCTCGAATGGTGCCAAGCATTGATACTCTCAGACAATGCATTGGCAGGAAAATTGGTGGCTGATCCACGCGTTGGGTTTTTATCCTTCATAGGCAGTGCCAAAGTTGGTTGGATGTTACGTTCACAACTAGCCCCAGGTACACGCTGCGCGCTTGAACATGGCGGCGTAGCGCCCGTGATTGTAGCTGAAGATGCTGATATTGATAAAGCAGTGCCTATACTCGCAAAAGGTGGTTTTTACCATGCGGGACAAGTATGTGTATCTGTACAGCGTATCTTTGCTCACGAAAAAATTGCTCGTACCCTCGCAGAAAAATTGGCTAGTTATGTGCAAAAAATGGTGATAGGCGATCCGACCAAACCTGAAACTGAAATTGGACCATTGATCCGACATACCGAATTAGAGCGGGTTGATAGCTGGGTTAAAGAAGCCGTGGAGGCTGGAGCGACTTTAATGTGTGGTGGAAAAGCCTTGTCCGCCTCCTGTTATATGGGCACAGTATTGTTTAACGCACCTGACAATGTGCGCATTAGCACGCAGGAAATTTTTGGTCCCGTAGTATCCATATACAGTTACAATAATATTGATGCGGCAATCAAACAAGCAAATGCCTTGCCATTTGCCTTCCAAGGAGCAGTATTTACGCAGAGTTTAGAACGAATGCTGTATGTTTATCATCATTTAGATGCCTCTGCTGTCATGGTGAATGATCACACGGCATTTCGTGTTGATGGCATGCCTTTTGCTGGACTTCGGCAATCGGGCTTAGGGGTCGGCGGCATTCCTTATACTATTCGTGATATGCAAATTGAAAAAATGCTGGTGATTAAGTCGTAAGCTGGATGTAAGAGGATTAGTGATTATGCGAATAAAATTGGTCATGCCAGTGGGTTAAGCGCGAACTCCAACCGTCACTAAAAATGCTGATAAAAATACATTATTGGGTGGAAATACTAGAGATTAATGCCGAAGATTTTCTAACGAGCCCAAGGAGGCAATTCCGATTTATCAATAATGAATGAATTGTTCATTATTTACCACCGGCATAAGCAACATTTTTGTTTACACAAAAAATTAATAATTCCTTAAACTTATTTATTATGCGATAATAGTAAAATTGAGCATTAAAATATCGATTAAATTCATAATAAATCATACAGGAGAATATATAATGACTAAAAACAATGAAGACAACCCATTCTTTGATGATACAGATACAACCCCATCTACAGATACAAAACCAAATAACGATAACCAAAATATCATTGACCATGATGGCCCTGTAGACAGTCTTGTAAAGCGTTTTTGGGCTAAATTCGACGCTATCAATAAAATTAATTATTCGGATGAAGACGACCGCAATCAATGGATTAACGATTTTAAAAGCAATTATTCGCCAGAGATAGATATCAAGGGAAATTTTCGTATTCGAAGAACGTCTAGTGCTCCTCTTGATGAAACTATCAGTGAGCGAGCACTACTTACTTTTGAACAAATCATGGGAAAAGGAGGTTATAAACGCGTAATCCAAGCTTTGGATGGGGCTAACATTGTTATTTATACACCAACAGAAAATGGTTTAAAAAAATTATTGAGTGACGAATTTTTGCTTAACTCAGAGCGAAAATCAAAGATACATGAAGAAAATGCACTTACTGAAAAATTGATTGAGGCACTTAATACGCAAGTTGAAGAGATTAATAAGGAGCTTCAACTAAATAATAAACAGCCTGAGAAAGCTAATGAACTGGTTAAAGATGAGGTCCATATTATTTCCAAAGAGGACATTGCTCTTGAGCCAACATTCAAAGAATCTCAGCAGAAAAATAATAGCAACCATCACAGGCAGCAACCTACTGTCACGGCTATAAAAACACCTACTCCACAAGAAATTTTCTTATCTAAATTTAAGGCCAACGCTAAGACGCATTTTGCAAAAAATCCAAAAATGGCCGAGACCTGTATAATTAGTTTTAATAAAAATTATCTATTGGCACTGGATAATAAGCAATATTTAGTCATTCAAGAAAACTCAAAGGACATGCCAAATGAAAGACTACAACTCAATATGATACAATATCTCCTACCGAATATCGTAGGAAAATCTAACTTTATATTTTCAACAAAAAATATTAATCGTGTTAAAGTCGGTGTTTATACACTTACCGAAGAAGGTATGGAAATTTTATTAAGCAATCAAAACCCATCCATTGCCCCAGTAAACTCGAATAATAACAAATCAATTCCTATTTCTAACGTAGAAAAAACTGAATCTATTAAAATAATACCGCGCAATAATAACAACAATAATTCTTTGCCTAATGCTAATAACTCAAATAGAATTTTTTCCAAACAAAAAATTAATGTTAATAAAAACAACGCCGAAATCACTGTTGAGATTTTTTTAAAAGCCTACAAAGAAAATTATGAACGCACGAGATTTAAAAGTCCGTTCAGTAAAGCATGGCATCTTGAAAACGACGTTACGATGGAAGAAATTGAAGCTTATGCCGAAAAAAAACCATACTCGCGCACTGGTCTAGTTTTAGATAGATTGAAGAACGGAAAAATTATCAAGGCATTTGTAAAGGCGTTTATAAAGGATTATACAACAGGAACGTTATTTGTTGGCCTCTCCAGCCAACAATGGCATGCAGAAAACAATTGGTTATTTAGGGATATAGAAAAATATGCTGCAGACCATCCTGAATCGCGTACAGCCACGGTGTTAGCGAAGGTGAAAGAAGAATTACAGCGCGATGTGCATAGCCACAACGATAACACAGTGTGTGATTTTTGAATTTACAAAAAATTGCGCGTAATACGAGATAGTTGATTTTTGTTAAATATCAACTATCTTTGTCGCTCGATATTTAATAGGAATTTTTATTCTTTCTCTTGAAACTAATTGTCCATTGTTGACAAAAAAATCAACTTGTGACATACTTTAATTGTCCATTCTTGACATTTAAGAGTAAATACGATGAAAGTAAAGTACGAAGAGTCTTTTGAGTTCAAATTTTTGCAAAAAGTGGCCTCTATCGAAGGCAGTACCGTATTGCGCAGCGATTTTATCTATATGGAGGGCTCAGACAGGCAAATAAGCCGTGCGTTATCAAGCCTTGTGAAAAAAAGAGTATTAATCCGTCTTGGTTATGGCATTTATGCGAAATTAGAACCCTCTCTATATCGAAAAGGAGAGTCTATCCTTCCGAGAGGTTTTATTGATATTGCAAGAGAAGCTCTGACAAAAATGGCTATTCCGTGGCAAATGTCCGACTATGAGCGACAATACAATGCAGGGAAAACGACCCAAATCCCCGTGAGACCCACCACGCTTATTCAAAAGCGTTTTCGACGAAAACTGAGCTATAAAAACAGGGAGTTTCCTTTTGAGTATTCCTTACGATCCCGTTAATTTACATCGACTGATTGCTGAAGCAACAGATATTCTTAACCTTGATAGTTTGTCTGTCGTAGAAAAAGATTTTCATGTCACGCAGGCCATTCATGCTTTATCTAAAATAAAAAATGACGATTTTACCTTGATTTTTCAAGGAGGAACTTCCCTTGCCAAAGCACATCGCATCATCGAAAGAATGTCGGAAGATTGCGACTTTCGCATCCATGTGACTGAATCATGGAAAACTTTAAACCCGAGCCAGCGACGAAATCGATTGCGCGACTTTCGGCATGAGATGATTGCTTACCTTGAAAAGATCGATTTTTGGATTGAAGAAGATAGCATAAAAGTACGTGATGCAGGTAATTACTTCCAATTTAACCTAAAATATTCTTCCTTATACAATAAAAGCGATGTGCTTCGTCCGCATATTCAGCTTGAATTTATGGCAGTAACGTCAAAATTACCTACACAATCCATGCCAATAACCACACTCATCAAACAAGTATTGGGCGAAAATGTTGCTCATCCTGAAAAATCAATCGAATGTGTATCCATTAGCGAAACCGCGGCAGAAAAGTGGGTTGCATTGACCCGCCGTGTAGCCAATGCTATACGAAATCCTAATGCTTTTCTTGATAAAACGCTGGTTCGTCATATTTATGATTTATACTGTATTGATGAGAAGAAAAAAATAAATAATGATGTTTACTCTCTTATTAATTCATTAATCAAAGAGGATATTACCCGTTACAAAAACCAGAATGCAGATTATGCAAAAAATCCAATCGCTGAAATTAAAAGTGCGCTTTTTACCTTATCAGAAAGTAAAGAATGGGAAAAAAATTGGGATATTTTTACTAGAGAAATGGTTTATGGAGAAAATAAACCAAATTATCAAAAAGCCATAGATTGTTTAAATAGGTTAAGTGGTCATATACTAGCCTCGCTTAACCTAAGTCACAATCAAAAAAGCCCAAACTCAAGAGTTATTGGAGCTATTAACAATAAGTGCTTTACGTGATCTCGTTCAAAGTAGGCTTATTCGATCCTCAAAAAAACCTTGATTAAACGCATGTTTTTCGTTATTCAAGACCACACTGTTTAAAAAACACCAGGGGATTCCTCAGATACGGGTTACTTTGGCATACCGGTAAAATATACTAATAGGTAAAATAAACAATAAAATACCGAGCGAAAAGACCGTTTCATAATGCCAAAAGCTGCCGACGTCGATGCCACTCGGTGGCTTGAAACCAACAGCAATCGCGATGGCGCAGCCAATTAAACCCAATAAACCCACAATCAGGGTTCCAATACGACCACCCATAATACGAAACCCATCACTGCCCACATTATTTTGCCACTTCAGCTTAATGCCGGAAAATAGCATGATAACATACATAAACAAATATAATTGAGTACTCAAATCCGTTAATAACCAATAAGAACCATTGACACTCGGCATCAATAAAAATGCTAAGCAAACGAAAGACACTAAGAAAGCCTGGGTAAATAGCAAATTAATGGGCGCGCCGTGTTTATTTTCTTTGCGTAACCAAGGCGGTAAAAACCCATCTTGAGCCGCTTGCAATAAACCTTTTGCTGGCGAAATAATCCAACTGATCATGCCGCCCAAGCTACCGAGTAAAATCATGATAACTATCACAGGCAATAAAAATTCGATGTGGTACACACTCAGAAAATTATCAAACGCCTGCACCACACCATCGACTAAATTAATTTGTGACGCCGGTAAAATCATCGCTATGGTCAATGAGCCAAAAATCATGGTAACCAAGATAATTGCAACCGAAATGAACAAAGCTTTTGGGTAATCTCGTCCAGGATCGCGCAAATGGTTAGTGTGAACTGCAGCGAGCTCGATCCCTAAAAATGCAGCCGTGATGGCCGTGAGCGAAGACCAACTATCGCTGTCGTTTAATGACGGTAACATTGCCGACCAATGAAGACTGACTTGACTTGTATGGCCACCAAGCAACCAAAAAACACCGCATAAGGCAATAAAAACCATAGGAATAACCATGCCAATAAGACCACAAAAACTAGCAAAGCGAGTACTAATGTGAATACCTCGAATACTCAACAGCGTTAAGCCCCAAAATACCCCTAAAATGACGGCAATTAGATATAATTTATTTTGTGCAAGCGCCGGATCAATAAAATAAATTGCCGTACCTGCAATAAACGATAACATAGTGGGATACCAAACCATGGTATTAATCCATTGGAGCCAAATCGCCAAAAAACCCATGGGTCGCCCCAATGCTGCGGAACTCCAGCGATACACACCACTACCATGTTTGCTACCCGCCAACTCTGCGGAGATAAGGGCGTTGGGAATCAAAAAAGTGACCGCTGCCAAGATAAAATAAAAAACGAGCGCACTGCCAAATAGGGCGGTAGAGGGTAGGTTTCGTATATTATCAATCGCGCCGGTTATGAGCATTGCGAGGGGGAAAAGCCCCAGATAGTAGTGTTTTTTTGTGGGTTTCATCAACGGCCTTCTTTCAAAATCAAATACATACTCAAAGCAATTCGGTTTTCGGCTAGGCGCTGTTGACGTAGGGGCAACCCCCCGTGGTTGCCCGTCTTTGGGTAGGCACGGGGGCCTACCCCTACAAACAGTCAACAGCAAC
>JAIELR010000106.1 GCA_019752835.1 Gammaproteobacteria bacterium
AGGCTTGACTTTTTGCCCAAATCCGACTGGATCAGCTGATTTAAAAGGGCCAGAAGCGGGCACTCCCACAAATGTTATGCCAGTCTATATAACCTGTACAGTCTTTGCCCTCTTCCACCCCTCTTATTTGGATAATTTGCAAAAAAATATAGAAATATGGCTTGAAAGAAATGATAGTCATCCTCATTACGCTGCAATGCTCGAATTTAAAAATCAAGGATACCAAAGAAAAGCTTCTAATCTAAAAAAAATAAGGAATGATTTAATACATATTATGGGAAGTCGTATAACATGGGAAGCTGCTATTGGTAAAACAATAGGCCTATTAGTGTCTGAAAATAAACTAGATGAACAGGATTCTGACAACATTATTAATTATTTAGGTAAAGAATTTGTAGCTGCGTTGACTAACTCGATGAAATGATGACTCGATTTTCATCGAACAAAATGATCAGTAAAAACGAACGTTTTTAGCGCACATCGCCAGAATCAGTCGACAGTCTCGGCAATGTTTCAGATAATGTTTTTTATCAGAAGTGGCATATGTTTTTCGATCATTTGAAACGTAACAGGCAACATGTTCCACGTGGAAATGCCTCCCGACAACCCGGTTAGAAGGGGCGATAGGCAGATGAGCTATTTTCATTCTGCGCACGTTGGCGGTAACCCTCAAGCGCGTGCTTGGTTGTTTCACTCGCATAACGATCCAGCCGGGCAATGGCAGCTGCCGCAGCTTCTTGAACAGCGTCATGATCATCGCTCAGCAATACCACCAGTTGTGCTTGAAGTGCCTCGTTGGCAAACTTGCCGAGGTACCTAATCGCTTCGGTAGCCGCTTGCCGAACGCTGGCTTCGTTGTCTTTGATTAAATCGATGAGTTTAAGCTGTAGCCTCTCAGAGGCATGCTGGCCAAGGTAGCCAATTGCCCTGGCAACGGCTTTTCGGACCGAAGAGGTATTATAAAGGGAAGGGTCATCTGTGAGCCGCTTGAAGCTGGTCTTGAGCGACTCGCTGGCGTGCTCACCGAGGCGTCCAATTGCCCAGGCAGCGGATTTTCGAACGCTGGCTTCGTTGTCTTTGATTAAATCGATGAGTTTAAGCTGTAGCTTCTCAGGGGCATACTGGCCAAGGGAGCCAATCGCTTGAGCAACGGCTTTTTTGACATTGGGGTCTGCATTACTCGTCAGCGGCTCAATAGCGTCTTTAAGCCTTTTAGAGGCGTACTGACCCAACCGGCCAATTGTCTTTACAGCAGCTTCTTGTAAATCAGCTCGCTTTACTGCAATCATTATTATTTTTTCAAGAAAATCAGGCAGAAAACACCCCAGCTTTCCCAACCATTGAAGCAATACTAAGGGATGTTCATTCCACGTCTCCTCTAAAAAAATCTTTATGCTTGGGATGTCCAATAAACGTTTAGATAAAAAATCCCACTTATCGGGTATATAGTATATCTTAGTTCGGTGCTCGTCTTTCTTAGCCGCATCCATTGCAGCATTCAAATAGTCCAATAGTACGTTAGTTACTTTGTCCGCGCACTGAATTTTTGCTAGTGCGTCATGGCAAGAAGCAAGTGCTGAGTCCAATAAGCGGCAGGCATGCAAAAAAGAAGGTTCTGAGGCAAGATTATACCGCTTCCGCCATCTTTCGAATGTTAATTTCTCATTCGGCAAGGGCAAGTAGTAGTCTTTCCAAGCCACGTTAAGCAATTCATTCACGACCGCGTAACCTTGATTTTGCTCAGGCTGCGTTAAGAAAATGTTGGCGACTGCAGGTTCACTTAAGAGCCCCACTAAAAAGAGCTGTATCCGATAACAAAAAGGAGCATCAATTTCTTTGATATAGAGTTCGATTTGTTCCCTACTGCATTGGACCAACCGCCTTGCTAATGCATAAGCAGCTAAAAATTCTTGATAGGTTAAGTGCTGAAAGTAATAGTCTTGCTCAAGCCGATTGGGTTTTTTAATGCCCATCGGCGTCAGCAAACCAAAATGGTCAAACGCGGCCTCAAGCTGCTGGAGACCTTCTACGGTCTGCAAATTTTTTGCCTTAGCGCAAAAAGATGGAGCATTGCGGAAAGTCGATATCCTCCAAACCACTTGTTGTCTTTGCATGGCCTCTAAGGCACAAACTGAGAGCCAATTGAGTACATCCTGACAACGCAATAGCAAGATTTCTTCAGGTAAATAGGCAAGCTGAGCCTTCTTTCCACGCAAAAGTAACTCAGGATATTTTGCTAGATATCGTCGACAAAGCACCACAAGCATTCGAGTATATAATTGGGTTAAATCACTGCCTTGTCCTGATTGGGGTAAGGGTTTCTTCTGTTCTAATGTATCAAGCGCCACACTGCACAATAACTCAAGTTGCAAAGGGACCTTGGCCAAAAGCTGCAAGTCAGGCTGAGTAAGCCATTGTTTTATGCTATTTTTCTCTTCTGGACTAAAAGACCACGTACTAAAAAAGCGCTCGACATAGTTATTTATCTGAGCGGATGAAAACCCGTTCAAGGCCAGATGATAAGTGGCTGTTGCCAGCTTTGAATCCTCTGCCACATGAGGACGGGTGGTGACTAACCAATAATCATGTGCCAGCAGCACGCGAAGAAATTCAAACTGCTTTTTAAGCGGATTATGCGCATGAGGCTCGAGTAGTTCACTGACCTCATCCAGTCCATCCAGCAATAAGAGCACAGGACGGGGTAAAAACGGTTTCATCTCATCCGAGCGTGTTAAGCACAGCATCAGCACAATCAACTCTGCTCCCTGCAAATCAGGAAAAGCTTCTTTTAACCATCCCATCAATAAATGCTGGCTGGAAGACAGTTGATTCGGTAGGTGCGTATTTGACCAATTCGTTTCTTCCAACGCATGCACACACAAATCGCGTAACCGCACATGCACAAGTAAACAAAAGGTCTCACGCCAATGGGTAAGGTCAATGGGCGAGGGAGTCTGGTTTTGCTTATCATATACCTTGCCCCATTGTGCCGCCAAACACCGAAGCAGGGTGGTTTTTCCGGCACCGGCTACGCCCCTGACTACCAACCGACGGGGCAACTTGGGCTCCTTTGAGTCTTGATTGGCGTTCCTCACCCGATAAGTTGCTGCCTGCCAAAGTGCACTTATCCCAATGCAGCTATCCTGACGATGCAGTGGTTCATCATCGAGGCTTAAATCACTCTCTTTCTGGTTGTTTTGAATCAAAGCTCTCTCACGAGCAGCTTTTTCCTCTTGTTGGTCAAGCGTTAATTCAACATAGCAGTCATCGAGGGTCGCTTTGCTCGATTCTTCCAGTAGATAAGGTAAGCCGATATCAAGTCGGTACCCCTTGCTTAAGCAAACATCAATGGAAGCCATGAGCGTTTGCAGTTTACTCGGCTCTGCAAACAGTTGTGCTATTTCAGCGGCAAGTTTTTCTGCGTCAGACGGCGAGGTCGCATAATGGTGATGAAATTGCTGCGACCCAATAATCGTCATCACCTCTGCATAAAGCACGCCCGTCTTCACCTGACCATACACAATCAATGGCTGTTTTAAGTTGACTTCACCACCACCATGCTCTACTGGTGGCAATGAAGTTAAGTAGGGTTTGCAGAAAATGTGGCTCCTGTTTTTAAGCGGGCAGCTTCTTCCATCAAATTAGCCGAAAATACCTCAGCGTACTCTTGTGACTCAAATGATAGGCTTTTTACTAATGTCTTTTTTTCATTCCAGACAACACTATCTATCACATAACCCAAGGCATCATCCATGCCTTGTTCTTGAATAAAAAATTGTAAACTCAATTGTTGCTCTGGCTTGGTTAAGCCCAGTTTTATATAGTTTATCAAGATGGGAATAGGTTGGGCATTTTGCACCACCATATTTGATGCTGATGAATTATTGTGCGCATGATTGTTGTTATTTGACCCGGAAAATAGGGTGTTTGACACGTTCGCCGGATTAACCGGTGTTTTCACCGGTGAGTGAGCCTGCAGTTGAATGTCATTGTTTTGTTCTTCACGCGCTAAATCCTGCTCCAATTGGTTCAATTTATTTACAATTTCAATAGAGACCAAGGTGGTTTCCATTTTGTTAACTATCATTTTATCCGCATATACCAGTGAGGGAAGTGGGACGTTCTCTAACAGCCTCCTTTTGTCATCTTCAAAATGATTTTTTAACGATTGATACTCTACTTCTATCGCCTCTTTGCCCGCTCCTTGAATAAATTTTAAGCGGCTTTTAAACACAGATAATTGTTGTTTTACCTCGAGGTAATTTGCTTGAACCAACCCTTGCGATTTTTTCATCTCTTTCTCCCATGGTTGCATTATCTTTTCCAACTCGCCATAACCCTGCTTTCCCCATGAAGACCGATTTTGCTCATGAGTATCGCGGCCGATTTTTTGAAACTTGTCCCACAGCCCCGCTCGGTGCTTGTCTAAGGTCTGGTCTTGAAGGTGTCCTTCATAACTCAGTGTCAACTCATAAACCATTTGGTCGAGGGGGAAGTACTGAAACCAGACGCGCTGTAAAGTGACCGGCAGGCCTTTGAAGGGCTGTACAGCCTCCGGTGCGGAGTAGGGTGAGAGGCGCGCAAGATAGTCGTTTAATTGTTGGTAATGTTGGAGGTGTAATAAATGCGGTGTGAGTAATTTTTCCAAGCGGTCGCGTTCTTTTTTGTGCGATTTACGCTGGTCGTGATGTAAGTTTTTGTTGTTGGCCTGTTGTTTAGCCAGATTATAGAGCGCATAGTCGGAAAGCTGCTCGGGGGTTGGCGCATACTGGAGGAGACCATCGATGATTTCGGCACTTTGACTAGCAAAATCAAAATCAAGATAGCCGTGGTTAGCCAGAAGTTGAGCATGTAATAACACAAAACGCTGGATATCCGGTTGGTCATGGTATTGGCGATAGAGGATAAAAAAGACGCTTCGTAGTTGCCAGGTTACTTCATTGGGAGCAGGATGCACTATCAACAGGGTGGTGAGGTGATAAACCCACCATTGAATGGCAAAGCGGTCTAATTGTTTGAGTGATTCAGGGGTGACTTTGGCCAGCTCCTGAGCCAGAGGTATCCAAAGCGCTTGGGCTGTTTCGGCCTTGCGTTCTTGCTGGTCAGCCAGCTCAGGCGGGGTTTTGCCATCATCGGGGTGTAAGAGGCGCCATTGGGCGCGCGCTTGGCCTAAATGTTGCTTCATTCTATAGCCGCTTTTTAATAATTCATACACGCCCTGGCCAAAGGAAAACAGTGCCTCTGGAAGCAGATGAAAAGCACCGACGGTGGCAGACAGGGCGATGGCCATCCCGAGGGAGGTGGTTCCGATGCCAAGATGCACAAGGCCTTTGCCGCCAGCGCCCAAGGTTTGGGCGAGCTCCAGGGCAACGCCTTGTTTAAAACGAGTTTCTTCCTGTGAGGTCAAGCGGTGGGTCATGGCTTTGAGGGCGTTGGCCAACGAGTCGCCCCAAAAGGCGTGTAAGACATGGGTTTTACGGCAAGCATCCAGGGTCTGGGCGAGTTTGTCTGATAAGTCGTGCAGGTCTTGCAGATAGTCAAGGCCAAACACACCCTCGTTATTTAATAAAAGACACTCAGCCAGGCGAGCAGCCGCTTGTAAGGCCAATAAAGGGCGAGGGGCTTTGATGTCTCCCATGATGGCAAGTTCTTGGACAGCATCTTTGAGAAACAGTTTCAAGAGTTCGACCAATTCACGAGCGGGGAAATCTTTTGGATCAGGATAAGGGGCATAAGCCAGGCTATCGGCAACGGCTTGGGCCGTTTCATAATAGGTAGGATAAAAGCCAGCTCTTAAGAGGGGAATGCCTATCCCATGGAGTCGACCCACCACGGCGCGTTGGACAGAGGGCGAAGCGCATTGAACCAGGGTAATCAGGCCGCGGATTTCATTGGTTTGTCCACTTAAATCGCGAATGAGTGCCAGCAGCAACTCGTCCAGGCGGTCGATTTCAGGCTGTTGTAAGCCTTGATAATAAGGCAGGAGGGCTAAATAGGATTGGAAGGGGGCGTTGTTAGTTAAAATGGACATAGTCATTTCTCCAGGTTGAGGGGTTAAGAGGGAAACAGAATTTGAGTTAGAAACATCACTCGAAACTTGAACATTTGTCGTCGCACTGACTATCATCGTGTCAATCGTCATGGAAGGGGTTTGGACGTGTGGCGTCGAGAGATTATCGACATGGGCATGCGAAAATTTGGCCCGAGCGATATAGAAGATGTGATTTCTTGATTTTTTTTCTTCGCATGATTTCAACAGGTCAATTAATTCATATTCGTTATTTCTGTGCTCGAGCGACAGGATGTTAGCGGTAAACGA
>JAIELR010000132.1 GCA_019752835.1 Gammaproteobacteria bacterium
ATTGAAAATGGCTCTCCTTTCAAGCTACTTCAATTTGGATCCCGTGTCGCCAGCCGTATCCGATTTCGCTCTCGAAACATTCTCGAGCGCGGCTTTTGCACGGGATGACGCCTTTGTGAGCTGCCTTTCTGTTCATTTAATGGGACAGCCCTTGTATCTATGGAGTGAAGCTTGCAAACGGGCTGATGTTTCGCCATAATACGCGTAACAATACCCGTCACGCCTCTTCAAGAATGCGAACCAGGATGGGTTTTTTTTATGCCTACGCGATCACCCCTCAACCGATACCGAACATTTTTTACTAACATCTTCAAGCAGGTTTTCTATATACTCGGGAACCAATACCCGCAAAAGCCGGGTCATTCCATCTTCATCAACGGCACTACAGCAAGCTTGTAAGGCGGCCATTTTTTCTTGTAAATCGGTCCAATCAACTTTAGTAGCTTCTGCCAATGAAATTTTGGAATAAGTAGTGGGTAATAAGGTTTCGTTGATGTGAAATAACTCTTCATGTAGCTTTTCACCGGGCCGTAGGCCGGTATAAACAATTTGGATATCTTTACCTACTTTCAAACCGGCCAATTGGATAATTTGTTCGGCAAGATACTGAATTTTAATGGGTTGTCCCATATCTAAGACAAAGACCTCACCGCCCTTCCCTATGCTTGTTGCCTGCAAAATAAGCTGCGTGGCTTCGACTATGGTCATGAAATAGCGGGTGACTTCCGGATCAGTGACGGTAATAGGTCCGCCTTTTTTAAGCTGCTTTTTAAATAACGGCACCACACTGCCTGCAGAGCCTAGGACATTACCAAAACGAACGGTAATAAACTGAGTGGTACTTACCGCATTAAAATTTTGACAAAAAATTTCCGCAATACGTTTGGTGGCACCCATCACATTCGTTGGGCAGACCGCTTTGTCGGTTGACACCATAATAAATTTTTCAGCACCCGCTGCCACGGCCTCTTCGGCCAATACTTGGGTTCCCAAGACATTATTGCGCAGTGCGCAACGCAATTGTTTTTCCAACAAAGGCACATGCTTATAAGCTGCGGCATGGAAAAATAGACTGGGTTTGTACTTTTGTACCAGTTTGCGGACCCCATCACGATCCGTCACGTCCAGTAAGACCGGCATATAAGCCAGTGTTTTATTCGCCGATAATTCCATATCAATGGAGTACAAATTAAACTCACTGTTGTCGACTATCAACAATAATTTGGGCGAAAAACGGGCAATTTGTCTACATAATTCTGAGCCGATAGATCCGGCACCGCCGCTCACTAAAATAACTCTATCGCGTACACAAGACGCTATCGTATCCCAGTCTAAATTGACCTGTTCTCGACCCAGTAAATCCTCCAGCGAAACATCTTGTAAGGAATCTAAACTTAAACGACCTGACGTTAAATCAGCCAGACTCGGCACCGTCCGAAAAGGCAGACGAGTTGTTTCACAATAAGCCACTATGCGCTGCATTTGCTGTGCTGTCGCAGAAGGCATAGCAATGATCAGTAATTCGATCTTCAAGTGTTTTACCCTGTCGGATAGGGTAGATAAATCTCCATAGACTTTTAAGGAGTGAATTTCCCGACCAATTTTATTGGGGCTGTCATCAATGAAAGCAACCGGGTAATAAGCACCCGATTTATGCCTTAAGAGATCTCGAGCCAGCCCTTCTCCCGCACTGCCGCCACCAATAATCAACACGCGTTGTTGCGTACCTTCGCTGGAAGGTTGCCGTTCTTGCCATTGTCTATATATAAAACGGGGAGCACCTAAAAACAAGATTAATAAAGTGACGTAAATAAAGGGTACTGAACGCGGAGCTAGGGCTGTTTTGGCACTGATAAATAAAAGAACTATGGTTAATAATAAACCGATCATAGCGACTTTAATGATTTTGCCCAAATCATTCATTGAGCAAAAACGCCAGCTTCCTCTATGCAGACCAAAACCATAGTTCACCACCATTTGGCCAATTAAAACAAGCGGAAGCGTTAAAAACATTCCCTTTAAAAAATCGGGAGGAACCAAACCCAAATTAAAACGCAGTAAATAAGCGCCTACCCAAGCCAAAAAAATAGCGGCTAAGTCAACGAAAAAAATACTTAATTGGCGTTTTATTTTGATGAATTTCACTAAAATACCTCGTGGGTAAACATAACGGCAATAACCGGATATAAAGCGTTCATAATAAACACCGCCCCTAGATGTGTCAATATTTTTCTAATTTGACCGAGGCGGTTAAACTTGCTACGATTGCGTCCCTACATGTGTTTATTATAAAGCTGTTAACATTTTTATGTCCTACATAAGTCATTGCCTATTCCGAGGAGTGCTACATGAATAATCTCCTCAAATTGTCGAAGGAGAACCAACTTGCATTGGTCGGCTTTTTTCTCAGTTTTCTTTTATCACCTTGGATATACTACCCATCAAAAATTTTAAATAGTGATGGTATATTTTATCTACATTTAGCTTATCTTGCCGATACTCAAGGTGCATTATCGCCTTTTTCTTATTATACCTGGTCATTTTTTCCTCTTGCCATTAATCTCGTTCATCATGCAACGCACTTGAGTTTTGTCAATTCGGCTTATTTGCTTCAAGCATTTTTTATGGGCCTATGTGCCTTCTTTTTTGTTAAAATTACTCAAGAACTTGGCGCATCTAAACGAACTCAATATCTGGCCATTTTGGTTTTTTTGTCCTTTGAAACCATTCTTAATTATCGACAAGATATTTTTCGAGATCACGGTTATTGGGCCTTTTACTTGGCATCTTTTTATTTTTTGATTCAATTTGCTGTAACCTTCAAACTCCGCACGGCCTTATGTTGGTTTATCTCAAGTGTATTCGCTATTTTTTTTCGAGCAGAGGGAATTCTGCTACTGCTTCTGAGTCCTTTTGTTGTTTTCTTTTTTGCAAACTTATCACTTACTCAGAAAATAAAACTGTTTTTAAAATTAATCTTGCCCGTCTTATTAATTGCCGTTATCGGCATAGGATGGCTCTTATCGCATGCAGGAAACAAGGCTTATACAAATCTCTGGAATCAGTTGTATATGCTCTATTACCTCCATTTAGATCTCGGTTTAATCCGAAACTTACATTCTGCGGCAGATAAATTAAACCATTTTGTTTTACCCAAGGCTGCAAAACAAGGGTCTGCATACATTATTTTATTTGCCGGGTTATCGATCTATTTTTTCGTCAAGCTTATTTGGACTCTGGGTGTTTTAAATAGCGTTTTAGTCATAAGCTCCTTCATCAAAGGATTGATCCCTTATCAAAAAAATCAAAAAATTATTATGTTTTGGTTACTGACCATAACACTATTCATTCCATATAACTTTCTCTTTACGCAACAATTTCTCAGTACCCGTTATATGATCGCGGCATTAATAAGCAGCTTGTTATTTGTACCTTTTGCCTTAGATTATTGCTTAGAACACCCAAAGCAACCTATTCGCGGTTTATTTATGGTTCATCGTAAATCGAATATCCTCTCTAATAATCGTTATTTCACATTAAAAAATGTATTTATACTCTATTTAGTTATTGCAGCAAGTGGTTTTATTTTTTTAATCGGATCAACATTATATAAGGCGACTTTATCTTATTCGGTAGATGCCAATCGTTGGCTGTATGCAAATCGATCAGAATTAACGCAGGTATGCAGTAATGTGGCTTGGCCGTTATTTGCGCTTGATCAGGAAAAAATATCTTATGATAATGTCGATACCACCTTCTACCCTTTACTAAACAATAAAAATTGCCAATATATCGTGCTACAAAACTCCCATGGTCATTTACAAAAATTTCTCACCATATTCAAATTGCCCAATTGGTATCTGGAGAAAGAATTTTTATCTGGTGATCGGCGTAAAGGAATTTATCTATTCAAACGAGTTACGCCGTCAAAGACGGGACCACAGTCCTTATCGATGACCGTTGCTTAGGAAATAAATGAATGAATATAATTAAAAATGTTTTTTATTACCCACTCAAGTGTTTATTTTTTCTGCTGCTGCTTCTTTTATTTATTTTTTTACTGCCTTTCCTCGCTATTACGGCTTTACTCATTCGAATAACCTTAGGAAGTCCTGTTCTTTTTTGTCAAGAGCGTGCAGGCCTTCATGGAAAGCCTTTTACTATTTATAAATTTAGAACGATGCGAAACGAACTCAATGACAAACAAGGAAACCCCTTGCCTGAATCTGAACGCATATCCCCCATAGGTCGTTTTATTCGAAAAGCAAGCTTGGATGAATTGCCGCAAATATTAAACGTATTAAAAGGTGATATGGTAATTGTGGGACCAAGACCGCTTTTTATGGAATATGTTCCACTATACAATGCGCAACAAAAACGACGCCTTGATGTTAAGCCTGGCATTACGGGATGGGCGCAGATTAACGGTCGTAATGCCATTAGTTGGGATGATAAATTCAAGCTGGATACGTGGTATGTTGAGAATAAATCCTTTTTTTTGGATTGCAAAATTCTTTGTTTAACGGTTCTTAAGGTAGTTAGGGCCAAGGATGTTAATCAAGATCAGCACTCAAGTATGGAGAAGTTTAGGGGGAGTTAACCTCACCCCTGTGCCTCATACAAAACCGCTTTTACCGACTCAAGACTCTGTTGAATATCCGCAACAGCCAACGTTGGATGCACTAATACCATCAACGAGGTTTGGCCTAATTGCCTTGCATTAGGTAAATAGAAATCTTCTGTATACCCATAATTAGCCTTTAAAAAAGCCTGTTCGCGATAAATTTCAGGGCAGCCACCGGTAAAGCAGGGAACGCCTTTGGCATTAATCGCTTCTAAAATCTTATCTCGTGTCCATCCAGCTTTTAAATGTTCAGGTTTAATAAAAAACGAATATTTATAATACGCATGACTTACATAGTTGGGCGGAATGGCAACGCGTACATTTGAACAATCACTTAAACCTTCATCCCAAATATGGGCATTTCTTTTTCGAGCCACTAACCACTGATCTAATTTTTGCAATTGCAGCCGACCTACAGCCGATTGCACTTCGCTCATACGTTCATTTGAACCGAATGAATCATGCAGCCAACGAAAACCTACATTAAATACGTTTGCCTGTATTTTTGCATACGATTTTCCATGATCTTTATAGCTCCAAATGCGCTCCCAGAGTGCATCATTATTCGTGGTGATCATTCCACCCTCACCCGCCGTTGTCATAATTTTATCTTGGCAAAAAGAAAAGGCGCCAATATCACCTAAGGAACCTACTTTTTTTCCGTCATAGGTTGCACCATGCGCCTGGGCGCAATCTTCAACGACATACAAATTGTGACGTTTTGCTAAGGCTAAAATAGCCTCCATTTCGCATGGCCAACCTGCAAGATGAACAACGATAATAGCTTTTGTTTTCGCTGTAATTAGCGGCTCGATAATTTCAGCGGTAATATTTTGGCTTGTTAAGTCAATATCGGCAACAACCGGTTTTGCGCGACGGGCAACCACGCAGCTTGCTGTTGCAATAAAGGTACGACAAGGCACAATGACTTCATCGCCTTCCCCAATCCCCAGTGCCATTAAAGCCAACTCTAAAGCAACCGTGCCATTACTCAAGGCAATCGCATGTTTCACGCCAATATACTGGGCAAATTCTTTTTCAAAATTAATGCCTTCTTTCCCCGTCCAATAATTAACCTTGGCAGACCGTAACACATTGGTTGCGGCAGCAATTTCATCTTCTGCAAAATGGGGCCATGTAGTCATATTAATTAACCTCTCTCGTAAATGGTAATTTGTTTTGCAGGCACGCCTACAACCGTTTGATCATCCTGTACATTATTGATAACCACAGCACCGGCACCCACAATAACATTTCGACCAATTTGAATCTTTTCTTTTACCGCGCTATTTATACCTATCCAACTTGTTTGACCCACCGTAACGCCTCCAGCAAGAGTTGCATTAGGCGAGACATGCACGCCTTTTTCCAATACACAGTCATGTTCTATAACGGCGGCAGTATTAATAATACAAGCATCATCAACCGAGGCCATACAATTAATACTGGCCTGTGGCATAACCAAAATACCCTGCCCCAAGCTCGCAAAAGAACTGATAACCGCTGTTGGATGAATTAAATTTGGACATGTTAAACCCAATAATTGAGTATCATTCATCATTTTTAAGCGTTTTTTATTATCGCCTATGGCAATAAAAACATCAATTATATTTTCTTGCGCAATGATTTGCTCTAACTGCCCACAAGTCCCAATGATGGGAAAATTCAAAATGCTTGAGTGCTCTGGATA
>JAIELR010000136.1 GCA_019752835.1 Gammaproteobacteria bacterium
TTAAAACCAACGATTAACTCAATTAAAGGAGGTACTTTGGTTTTTGCCTATTACCCAGATCGCTCATGGCTGCGCGAATCTTCCTTCTTGCATTGCTAAAAACCCAGTAATTTGCTGCCTTTGAAGGTGCAACCCCCACTGGTTGTCCATATCCCGTGCTAACCCGTACAAAAAAGGTTTACCCTCAGTTTATTTCAGGTTATAATCGCCGCTTCTGTACTGCTGGGTCGTTTAGTACATAAACGCCGTATATATGCGAAAGTGGCGAAACTGGTAGACGCGCTGGATTTAGGTTCCAGTGGGGCAACCCTTGAGAGTTCGAGTCTCTCCTTTCGCACCATAACTTAAAATATGAGGAATAGTTAAATGCAGGTTTCTGTTGAAGCAACAGGAGCGCTTGGGCGCCGACTGATTATTGAGTTACCTTATGCTGATTTTGAAAAAGAAGAAGCAAAGCAGTTAAAAAAAATACAACAAAAAGCCAAAATTGACGGATTTAGACCCGGTAAAGCGCCATTAGACGTTATTCGTCGTTTTTCACCGGATTTTAGCAGAAATGCCCTGTTTGACCTTATGCAAGAAAAATTGTGGTCCGCTATTGAACAATACAATAAAGAAAACCCCGATGAATCTTTACGAATAGCAAGCATGCCACGTTTTGAGCCACCTAATTTAGAAAAAGATCAACCTCTAAAATTAAGTTATTTGTTGGAAGTGTATCCTACAATTGAGCTTAAACTCTTGAATGGTGTTGAAATAACTCAGATAAGTTCAGAGGTTCAAGACAGTGATGTTGATAGCGCTATTGAGCGATTGCGCAAACAGTTTACGACATGGGCTGATGTTGAGCGTGAAGCTCAAATCGGTGATCAGCTTACCTTTGACTTTGAAGGGTTTGTTGATAATGCACCATTTGAAGGCAATAAAGCAGAACGGTTTAAATTAGAATTGGGAACCAAACGCATGATTCCAGGCTTTGAAGAGGCCCTGGTTGGCATGAAGGTTGGCGAAGATCGCAGAATTCATGTTACGTTCCCTGCAGACTATAATGCGGAAAGCTTAGCTGGAAAAGCCGCTGAATTTGACATTCATGTTCATCAAATTCAAGGACCCAAACTTCCTGAAGTGAATAAGCAGTGGATTGAACAATTTGGAATAGCCGACGGTGAGTTAGAAACTTTCCGCAAGGAATTGAAAGAAGGCATGGTGCGCGAGCTCGATATCACACTTCGCAACCAACTTAAGCAAGAAGTTTTCGGCAAACTATTAGAGCTAAATCAAATTGAGGTACCTGCTGGATTAATTCAAGAAGAAATGAATTCCATGTACGAAAATATCAAAGCAGAGATGCGTTCTAAAGTTGATAAATCGAAACTTATACCTATGTTTGCCGACGAGGCTAAAAAACGCGTTATGTTGGGCCTGTTAGTGAGTGAAATTATTAAGCTACACAAGATTGAGCCTGATGCTGAACGAGTGAGCGCCTTGATCGAGCAACGCGCGTCAGCCTATGAAAATCCTGAAGAAATGATCAAAATGTATTCTAATCTTGATCATGTACTCGAGGAAATGCGAGCACTGGCGATTGAAGAACAAGTGGTTGCTAAACTTCTGGATACTGCGAAGGTCATTGCAGAGCCAAAAGCATTTATGGACGTCATGCAGGATCAACAACGATGAATGCAAACCGAGGAAATAGAATAGAATTAATTGAACGCATGGTCGAAACAAATTCGACTTTGGTACCTATGGTTGTTGAGCAAAGTTCACGCGGTGAACGAGCCTATGATATTTATTCACGACTCTTAAAAGAGCGTATCATTTTCATGGTCGGTGAAGTCGAAGATCATATGGCGAATTTGATCGTTGCACAATTGTTATTCCTTGAGTCTGAAAATCCCGATAAAGACATTGCTCTTTATATCAACTCACCGGGAGGTGTTGTTACGTCAGGCTTGGCGATATACGATACTATGCAATTTATTAAACCGCATGTCAGCACGCTTTGTATTGGTCAAGCAGCAAGTATTGCTGCGGTCATGCTCGCTGCTGGCGAAAAAGGCAAGCGTTTTTGCTTACCTAATTCAAGGGTGATGATCCACCAAGTCCTTGGGGGATACCGCGGACAAGCAACCGATATTGAAATTCATGCTAAAGAAACCCGTGTGATACGAGAAAAGCTAGATACTATTTTAGCTTTCCATACTAATAAAACGTCTGCGCAGATTAATATTGATACTGAACGTGATAACTTTATGAGTCCAGAAGAAGCAATGGGCTATGGGTTGGTTGATGCCATTATGAATAAGCGTGACAATAATCCAAAACGCATAGATGAGACGGCAGAATAAATAATGACAGATGACTTTAACTATGAGAGCCCAGTTTTACAGGGCAAGACCTTGACCTGTTCTTTTTGTGGTAAAAATCAGCATGATGTTAAAAAGTTGATTGCAGGTCCATCTGTGCATATTTGTGATGAGTGCGTTGTACTTTGCTCTGATATTATCAAAGAAGAAATGCAACAAGAAAGCTTACACGTCAATAGTACGGACTTACCTACACCGAGCCATATTTTTGAAATTTTAAATCAATATGTGATTGGACAAGAGCAAGCCAAAAAAGTATTGGCGGTTGCTGTTTATAACCACTATAAACGTCTGCGTTATGGCGAGTCTAATAAAGATGATGTTGAGTTAGGTAAAAGTAATATTCTTTTAATTGGCCCAACAGGCAGCGGAAAAACCTTGCTTGCAGAAACCTTAGCTCGAATATTGAATGTTCCTTTTGCCATTGCCGATGCAACTACACTGACAGAAGCGGGGTATGTGGGCGAGGATGTTGAAAATATCATTCAAAAATTACTGCAAAAGTGTGATTATGATGTTAATAAAGCGCAGCAAGGCATAGTCTATATCGATGAAATCGATAAAATATCCCGTAAATCAGAAAGTCCCTCTATTACGCGTGACGTATCGGGTGAAGGTGTTCAGCAGGCCTTATTAAAGTTAATTGAGGGAACGGTTGCAGCTATTCCTCCTGCAGGCGGTCGAAAACATCCGCAACAAGAATTTTTGCAGGTTAATACGAGCAATATTTTATTCATTTGTGGTGGTGCCTTTGCTGGTTTAGAGCGGGTAATACGCGAACGTTCTGAAAGCACGGGTATTGGTTTTTCAGCGGAAGTTAGAAGCAAGGATCTTGCTCGCGAAGCCAGTCGCATTATAAAAGGTGTAGAACCTGAAGATTTAATTAAATTTGGTTTAATTCCTGAATTTGTAGGCCGTTTGCCAGTAATCGCTTGTTTAGACGAGTTAGATATTGCGACTTTAACTAAGATTTTGTATGAACCCAAAAATTCTCTCGTCAAACAATATCGAAAATTATTTGAAATGGAAGGTGTTGAGCTTGAGTTTCGCCCTGAATCACTTGATGCTGTAGCAAAAAAAGCCATGGCACGAAAAACAGGGGCTCGAGGTTTACGCTCAATCTTAGAAACTATTTTGCTTGATGTGATGTTTCAACTGCCTAGCTTAACAGGGGTTACGAAAATAGTGATTGATGATAATTGCATTTTAGGCCATGCTGAGCCGCTTCTCGTTTATGAAGATACTGCTCATTTACATGCGGATGAAGCCAAAGAATAGACTATAAATTGAAATGCGAAGAGTATACCCATAACGTTTCGTATTTAGGGATTTATGAAATGTTATGGGTATATAAAACGGATGTTTCTCTAAAAACGACAGCGAGGAAGAAGTAAATATTATGTCAGAATCAGAAATAATCGAACATCATTTTCCAGCACTGCCTCTTAGAGATGTTATTGTTTTTCCCCATATGGTTGTTCCCTTATTCGTTGGGCGCAAAAAATCTATTATTGCATTGGATGATGCTAACACACATTTTAATAAAAAGATTTTTCTTGCCGCGCAAAAAAATCCCAATACCGAAGACCCAAAATCGACTGATCTTTATGAAATTGGTTGCATGGCTAATATTTTGCAAATGCTTAAATTGCCTGATGGTACGATTAAAGTTTTAGTTGAAGGTTTAAAGCGCGCTAAACTCATCGAAGTATTGAATGAAGAGCCTTTCATTTTGGTTAATACCTTAGAAATTGAGGCTGATGAACTTCCTGCTCGTGATTCCGAAGTATTAACCAAAGCGATACTCTCTGAATTTGAACAATATTTGCGGTTGAATAAAAAAATTCCCCCTGAAGCAATGGCTACTTTATCCGGTATTGCTGATCCTGGTCGATTGGCTGATAGCATTACCGCTCATATGCCCTTGAAATTGGGGGATAAGCAAAAAATACTTGAATTGACCGATATTGTTAAGCGCTCAGAAGAATTAATCGGGCTTATTCGAAATGAAGTTGATTTAATTAATGTTGAAAATCGCATTAAGGGGCGTGTAAAACGCCAAATGGAAAAAAAACAGCGTGAATATTATTTGAATGAACAAATAGAGGCGATTAAAAAAGAATTAGGTGATTTAGAAGATGCTCCTAATGAACAAGGCGACTTTTTAAAGCGCATTGAAGCCTCTGGCATGTCAGAAGAGGCGATGGCGAAAGCTAAGGTAGAGTTAAATAAGTTAAAGCTTATGCCGCCTATGTCTGCAGAAGCCACCGTTTCGCGCAACTATCTTGATATGCTGTTAGGTGTTCCTTGGAAAAAGGCGACTAAGATTAGCCATAATCTTGAAAAGGCTGAATCTATACTTGAAGCTGATCACTATGGATTGAAAGAAGTTAAAGAGCGGATTGTTGAATATCTTGCTGTTCAAAAACGCGTTCGCAAACTAAAAGGCCCTGTCTTGTGTTTAGTGGGCCCGCCAGGTGTTGGAAAAACCTCATTAGGTGAATCTATTGCTCGTGCCACTGGCCGTAAGTTTATCAGAGTGTCCTTAGGTGGCGTACGCGATGAAGCCGAAATTCGGGGACATAGACGTACGTATATTGGTGCCTTACCCGGTAAAATTATTCAAAAATTGAGTAAAATTGGTGTTAAGAATCCTCTTTTCCTTCTTGATGAAGTAGACAAAATGTCAACTGATTTTCGGGGTGATCCTGCTTCGGCTTTATTAGAAGTGTTAGATCCCGAACAAAATAATACGTTTAACGATCATTATTTGGAAGTTGACTATGATTTATCAAGCGTAATGTTTGTTTGCACAGCCAATACCCTCAATATTCCACCGCCTTTATTGGATCGAATGGAAGTTATTCGTATTCCTGGTTATACCGAAGATGAAAAAGTCCATATTGCTGAGCAGCATTTAATGCCCAAAGAAATTAAACAAATGGGTCTTAAAAAAGGTGAATTATCGTTACCAGAAGCTACCTTGCGTGACATCATTCGTCATTATACCCGTGAAGCAGGGGTTCGAAATCTCGAGCGAGAAATTGCTAAAATTTGCCGCAAAGTGGTTAAAAAAATAGTCGAAAAACCTGAGATTACTCAAATTGAAGCTAGCCCACATAATTTAGAAGATTTCCTCGGTGTGCGTAAGTTTCGTTATGGTATCGCCGAAGAAAGAGATCAAATTGGCCAAGTCACTGGTTTGGCTTGGACAGAGGTTGGCGGCGAATTATTGACAATAGAAGCCGCGGTTATCCCCGGAAAAGGTAAAACGACCTCGACAGGCCATTTGGGTGATGTCATGCAAGAGTCGATCCAAGCTGCAATGACCGTTGTTCGTAGCAGAGCGAAGCAGTGGGGTATTCCAACCGACTTTTATGATAAACATGATATCCATGTCCATGTGCCAGAGGGTGCAACGCCTAAAGATGGTCCAAGCGCGGGTATTGCTATGTGCACCGCCTTAGTATCTGCTTTAACAGGAGTTCCTGTTCGAGCCAGCGTTGCCATGACCGGTGAGATTACCTTGCGCGGAGAGGTACTACCGATCGGCGGATTAAAAGAGAAGTTGCTCGCAGCGCATCGGGGTGGTATTAAAACGGTAATCATACCAATCGAAAATCGAAAAGATTTGAAAGAAATTCCCGAAAATATTACTGGTTTACTGGATATTCGACCAGTTCGTTGGATAGATGAGGTTTTGGCTGTTGCGTTACAGCATTTGCCAGAGCCCTTGCAGGATATTGATGATAACTTGATAAAGGTTACACCACCTGTTGTGGCAACGAAGAAAGCTCGAGCGAAGAAAAATTCTAGCGAAGATAGGCAATCGCAGTAAATAATTAAGATCGTGTAGGGGTAGGCCTCCGTGCCTACCCGGAAATGGGCAACCACGGGGGGATTGCCCCTACAAACAGCCCGTGAGAAGCTCGAAGGCTGTTGT
>JAIELR010000074.1 GCA_019752835.1 Gammaproteobacteria bacterium
CTTGCGTACGGAATGACGCATTTATTTTTTCACAATTGCAAATGTCAAGCAAAACTTAGGGCTACTTGATAGCTTTAATACGGGCTACACAGTTTAAAAAATACCAGGGGATCCTTCAGCGCTGCGCTTCATCCTGGCTATAAATAAGCTTGCTGGTAAAGTGCAACAGTTTCTGCGATTACTTTTTCCGTTGAAAATTCCGCAATTATTCGCTCTCTTCCATACTTACCCATTTCATTTCTCAATGCTGGATTGGTGATCAAGGCAAGTAGTCGTTCAGCGAGCAATGTCGAGTCTTTAACAGGAACTAGATAACCATTTAACCCATCAATAACAACTTCCCGACAACCTGGGGCGTCGGTAGTGACAATGGGTTTTCCGCACGATGCTGCTTCCAACAGGGCTTTGGGAATACCTTCGCGATAAGAAGGCAAACAAACAATATGAGCTTTCTGAAAAATATCTACCATGTTTTTTTGCCAACCCCAGTCCTCAATAACTCCTTCCGTAACCCATGTATCTAGCTGTTTTTGGGTGACTGTTGCAGGATTCTGTGGGTCTATCTCACCCACCAGTGCAAAGCGTGCATTTACACCTTTTGAACGCAGTTGTCGTGCTGCGTCAACAAACTCTTGCACACCTTTATCCCACAATAAGCGTGCGGGCAAAATCACAATCGGTTTTCCTTCTGGCTCAGGAGCCATGGGATAATCAGTTGGATCAACGCCCGAACCTTTAACAATAAAAGCCTCTTGCTTTTGAATTAATCCTTGTTGCTCAAAAAAGTACTTATCATCAGGATTTTGAAAAATAAGAAAACTGTGGGGACGATCTAAGGCCCATCGATAAAGCTTTAATACTAGAATTTTAAGTAATTTTGCTTTTTTGCTGGAGTTCGTAAAAACATACCCTAGCCCTGTCGGCGTATTCACCACCAACGGTTTGGGAATGAATTTAGCCGCAAAATTACCCCAAATAATGGTTTTTATTCCAAAGTGATGAATAATATCAGGATTAATTTTTTTATAGGCTTGATAAAAAGACCAGGTTAATTTAAGTTCTTTCCAGGGATTTAGGCTACCGCGGTGAAGGGGAATCGCATAAAATTGAAAACCATCAACGATTGTTTGGTTTCTTTCCATACTAGGTGGGCATGCTATGCATACTTCATAACCTAGTTCTTGCAGCCCTTTTGCTAATCCATACCGAGGAGATGAAAAAAAATGGGCATTATTCGAAACAATTAAAATTTTAGCCTTCATTCTGTAACCACCCCTGAAACATTAGCACATTCCACAATAAGTGTTGTCTATTTCGCTTGCCTGATAAATGTTCCTGCCATTTTTTAGCAATAGGCTCAGCGCGCAAAAAGCCCTGTCTTTCAATGAGCGATTTATCAAGGAGACTTTCAGCCCAATCGCGCAATGGCCCTCGTAGCCAGCTATCAAGCGGCACACCAAAGCCCATTTTAGGTCGTTCAAATAATGATTGAGAAACATGCTTCATCAAAATTTTTCGCAATAACCATTTTGTTTCTTTTTGTCGGATCTTCATTTGCATCGGTAATTGCCACATAAATTCTATTAAATGATGATCAAGGTAAGGTGCTCGTGTTTCCAGGCTAACAGCCATTCCTGCACGGTCTACTTTTACCATAATATCATCTGGTAAATAAGAGATAGTATCTGTTAACATCATGCGTTCAACAATACTTCCTTCATTGAATTGTTCAATAAATGCAAGTGATGGATGCGCAATTGATTCGGAACTATCTCGATGGATAACAACTGTATCGGCATCGTACCATTGAGAAACAAGGAGGTTATACAACATTAGTGGTGATTTTGCACCTAATACTGCAGCGAGCTTATGCAATTTGTCGCCTATCATAGGATAAGGGGTAAATCGCAATAATTTATCCCAATATTTGGGTGGTAAGGATAATAATAATTTTTGTGCAATTTGCCGCAGGGGATAGGGTAATAACGATATTTTTTTCCAAAGTTGCTGTGTTATCAAATAACGATTATACCCACCAAATACTTCATCGCCACCATCACCCGATAGCGCAACAGTCACCGATTTTCTTGTTAACTGCGATACAAGAAAGGTGGGAATTGCAGAAGAGTCTCCAAAAGGTTCATCATAAATTTCAGGCAAGTGGGGAATCAATGTTAGCGCATGCGCAGAGTCAACGTACAGCTCAGTGTGGTCGGTACCCAAATGCTGAGCAATAGCTTTCGCATATTGGGCTTCATTATAGCTTTTTTCATTAAATCCAATGGTAAATGTTTTAATCGGGCGAGTGCTGTTTGCCTGCATTAATGCGGTGATCAGCGATGAATCAATACCACCTGACAACAGCGCGCCAATGGGGACATCCGATATCATTCGGTCTTTCACAATGCCATGAAGCATGGTATCAACCTGCTGTATTGCCTCATCATCGGATAACGTTAATAAATTGCTTATGCCTGTACGAGCCACATCAAAAGCCGACCAATAGGTTTTTAGGGGCGGCAATGAGTTAGCAGATATGGATGCATCGAAACTAATATAATTCCCTGGCGTTAACTTATAAATATTTTTATAAATGCTATAAGGCGCAGAAATATAGCCATATTGCAGTAATAGCGAAAGACTTTGCGTCGCGATTTCATTTTGAAAGTTTGGAAACGCTCGAATGGCTTTCAACTCAGATGCAAAAACTAATGTTCCATTTATATGACCATAATAAAGGGGTTTTTCGCCAATTCTGTCTCGTGCCAAATGTAAAATTTTTTCTTTTTTATCCCATAAAGCAAATGCAAACATGCCCGTCATTAATTTTAAAGCCGATTCTAAGCCACTCGAAGCAATCAGTGTCAGAATAACTTCGGTATCAGAATGTCCTTTGAACGTGTGGCCTTCAGCAATAAGATTTTTTTGTAAATCAAGATAATTATAAATCTCGCCATTATATACAATAACATAGCGACCACAAGCAGAATGCATGGGTTGATGACCGTAAACGGTCAAGTCAATGATAGCCAATCTGCGTTGCCCCAAAGCAATACCATCTTCTTCGTTTAGCCAGATATCACCATCATCCGGGCCACGATGGATCAATTTTTGCGTCATATCTAAAAGAATGCGGCGCGGTTCATTTCCTCGATGTTTTGTATCTAAAAATCCTGCGATTCCACACATGAAATTCCCTTATAAAAAATGACAAACACTTCTTGCCTGCTGATCAAGCGCAAATTGTTTTGTGAGCCAGGGCAGGGCACTGTCAATACGCTGATCCAATTCCCACGGCGGGTTAATAATCACCATACCACAACCATTGAGCTTATGGGCATCATTATCATTTCGACGTAATAATTCAATATTCAATAATTTGCCGGGCGCAAGATTCTGTAAGGCTTTATGAAACGCATCAATAGGGGGTCTATGCTTGATAGGATACCAAATGGCATAAACACCTTGTGAAAAACGATGTAATGCTACTTCAAGTGCTTGGGCGATTTGGTCAAACTCATTGACGACTTCAAAGGCGGGGTCAATAAAGATGAGCCCACGTTTTTCTTTCAACGGCAAAAAAGCCTTCATGGCAAGGTAGGCATCCTGTTCATGAATAGCAATTTGTTTGTCATGAAATTGATGCAAATTATATTTTAACTCCTGACAAATTTTCGGATGACTGTCGCAAGAAATCAAGCGATCATGTTCGCGTAAATAATGTTGAATAATGTAGGGGGAGCCTGGATAGTAGTCTAATTCTGCAGGAGAATCCTGGCATTGTTTGGTAAAATCGAGATAGCTTTTCAAGGCTTCCGGTGGATGTTTTTCATTGATAAGCCGAACTATGCCCTCTTGATATTCCAGCGTTTTTTGTGATTTTTCAGCACGCAAATCATAAAAACCACTACCACCATGGGTATCGAGCACACCAAATGGCGTCAGTTTTTGCTGTAGTTTTTCTAAGAGTAAAACTAAAATCCAGTGTTTAAATACGTCAGAAAAGCCACCGGCGTGAAAGGCATGTTGATAGTTCATGGAGAGTGTTTATCCCGGACAATTAAGCTTCATGTTTTGTTGTATCTGTTGGATCTGTGTTTGTCTTTCTTGCTCGCTAAAATAATGATACTGACCCGAAGGGGTAACGGTATAGACCCGTCGGCCAGTTACTTGCAGCGTGCTCAAATTATTTTTTGCTTGAGCACAGTAAGCGGCCGTTTGTTTTTGTGCGGCTGCCGCTTGTTCTGTTTCTGCGGCACTGGGCGCAGATGAGCTTGATGATGGTGCACTATTTTCCGAGGAAATTTGTGGTTGAGGAACATTACTGGTGACTGGGGTGGGTTTGGTTATATTCACCACTTGTGCATCTTGATTACTGGGCGAGTCGGAATAATGGACGACGCCATTGGCGTCTGTCCATCGATAAACTGCATCAGCGAGTGCAATGCAGGTAAAGAGACTCAATAGTGCAATAATAAGCGTTTTTTTCATGCTATTCCCTTTAGCTCGGTATTGCGAGCGAAGCAAGTAGCCTGGATTGTAGGGGTCGGACCTCGTGTTGACCCGAAGACGGGCGGCCACGGGGGGCCGCCCCTACAATTCGGACCACAGCGTTTTTCACTCTTCATCCCAATTCAATGTGCCGCCTGCTTGATATTCAATGACGCGGGTTTCAAAAAAGTTCTTTTCTTTTTTCAGATCCATCATTTCACTCATCCACGGAAATGGATTTTCAGCGCCATGAAATTGCTCTGTCAAACCAATTTGGGCGCAGCGTCGATTGGCAATAAATTTGATGTACTCATGGAACATCGCGGCATTCATGCCTAAAATGCCACGTGGCATGGTATCTATCGCGTATTGATATTCCATGGCGACGCCTTCGCGAATAATGCTAATGGCTTCTTCTTGAAATGCGGGTGTCCAAAGGGCTGGATTTTCCAGTTTGATTTGATTAATGACATCAATACCAAAATTCATGTGCATGGACTCATCACGCAAAATATATTGAAATTGTTCTGACGTTCCGGTCATTTTATTACGACGGCCCATAGACAGGATTTGCGCAAAACCAACGTAGAAAAAGATGCCTTCAAATACCACATAGAATGCAATGAGATCACGTAATAAACGTTGATCGGCTTCAAGTGTGCCGGTTTGAAAGGTGGGATCGCCTAAGCTTTGCGTGTATTTTAAAGCCCATTCTGCTTTTTTCGCAACAGCTGGAATTTCACGATACATATTGAACACTTCCGCTTCATCAAGTCCCAAGCTTTCAATAATATATTGATAAGCATGGGTATGGAGCGCTTCTTCAAACGCTTGTCTCAGGAGATATTGGCGGCACTCAGGGTTCGTAATATGACGATAAACGGCTAATACCAGATTGTTGGCAACGAGCGAATCAGCTGTCGAGAAAAACCCTAAATTACGCATGATAATTAAACGTTCATCCGCGCTTAGTCCGTTGGGATCAAACCAGAGCGCGATATCGGCAGCCATATTGATTTCATTGGGCATCCAATGATTTGCACAAGCGGATAAATATTTGTCCCAAGCCCATTTGTATTTAAAGGGAACCAGTTGATTCAAATCGGCACGACAATTAATGATTTTTTTGTCGTCTACTTGAACGCGGGCTGCGCCCATCGCAAGAGTTTCAAGGCCGGTTGCACCACCACGATCGGCATGAGCAGGGTGGGACGCACGTTCTGCACCTGCGGCAGCATCTCCGCGCTCAGCGTGAGCAGGAGCGGCTGCGTGTTGTTTGTTTACTGTGTCGGTAGTCATGATAGATCTCCAGATAGATTCGTTTTTGGAGTATTTGTAGGGGCAGGCTTCCGTGCCTGCCCGTATATGGGCAACCACGGGGGGTTGCCCCTACAAATGCCTCTTTGTTGCAAAGGGAAAGGGGCTTTATGCATAATTACTGACATGACTCACAATCAGGGTCAGCAATGGAGCAAGCCTTGGGCTCGTTTGCGTCCTCACTGAGTCGCACGGCATTCAATGTACTGTCATGAATGGTTGATTTTTCGGCATTACTCGCACCCATGCTGCGCAGATAATAGGTCGTTTTTAATCCGCGGAGCCAAGCCAATTTATAAAGTGCATCCAGTTTTTTGCCAGATGGTTCTGCCATATATAAATTAAGCGATTGGGCTTGGTCGATCCATTTTTGACGACGCGATGCCGCTTCAATCAGCCATGTTGTATCAATTTCAAAGGCGGTCGCATAACGTTTCTTAAGCGCCTCTGGAATGCGGGCAATAGAGGCGACGCTACCATTATAGTACTT
>JAIELR010000017.1 GCA_019752835.1 Gammaproteobacteria bacterium
AAATATCCAAGGCTTATGAAATATTACAAGCGCTGGTTTGGCGACTTTTGGTTTCGAGAGCACGCATCAACCTGGGATAAAGTGCAAGCCTGGTATGTTACACTCTTAGTTGCAGCCGGTATTCTTTCAGGGATGATAGGCATGCTTGCTTCCGCTATAGGATATATTATCTCTAAGTTTTGAAAATACTTTGAATTGATTTTTTTGGTTAAATTAATTTAATATATTTACAGGATTTTGATTGCAATAATAAGAAACTATTAAAGCCTACTTGCATTCACGATGAATGTATCATTTTTTTCTTTACGTAGCAAAAGACCATTTCTGTTCATTAACTAAGCTATAATGTATAGTTATAGTATCATAAAAGCGTATAAATTGGACATAGCACCCATATTCCCTTATATCAATTGCTAGGCGTTTTTGATAATATTGCGAACTTAAATAACAAGTCCAATTATTGTCAAAACTAGCACTTATAGAGGATCATATGGCGAAAGTTAAAGCTTTCTTAAAGTTTAACAATGAACAAAATCAGTCCGATTTTTCGCATACAAAATGTTTATTGTCAATCAGCATAGGACAGCAATCTCATGAAGGCGAAATGTTCGAGTCCACAATTGAGTTGGTGAACCAAAATTTTGGTTCTTGTGCCATTTCCCTTTACGATAGTTTGCAACGCTATACTATGGCATTGCAAAGTAGCAAAAGCCCAGAATTTTTTCATGCGGTCGCTACAAAAGAGGGCGATCTATGGATCAAACGTAATAAAAAATATTTGGATCAACTCAATAAATTAGAAGTCATTTGTCGTTGGGATATGTGGTTACAACATCCTACTTTTACCCGGTATAGAAAAGAACTAAAGGATTTAATTAATACAGATGACGAATATAAAGCCGTTTTTGATCAAACAGTCGAAAAATATTTAGATAAATATTGTAGCCAATTAATGAAAACTCCTGCTTTTGACAAGACGCGCGTAAAAAACTTATGTTTGGAATACGTAGTAGAAGAATGTGCGGTGCTACGTCTTTGGCCTGAGTTGCAATGTCAATATGAAGCATATCCAGGGATTCATAACGCGGCTATGGAAGAAACGCGAAGACGCTTTGTTACTATCGAACACTTTGATTTGTTACAACCCTTGACAATAAAATTTAGAAATGCGCCTCAACTAAGACCGCAGCGGTTTGAGCTATTTGAAGCAGTCTAAGGAAAAATAATTAGAGAAAATTGAGTATAATTTCATCTATTAAAGTTGTCTTTAAGCGCACAGGCAACGGTTTGACTTGTCAAAAATTGCTTAAAAGCGAACCATTATACTTTGCATACATTAATTATATTTAATGCAAATATATCATGGAAATGTTCTCTACTTACTTATAATGTATATAAAATGCTTTTTCAGTATATTTCTTGCCAAAAATAAGCTATTATTTAATCAGCATCTTATAGATTGAGATTGTAGTCGTAGGAAATAATATAGGCAGCCAAAGGAAGGTAGCCAGTTATGATAAAAGAAATTATCGAGCTTGTTTTTAGCGCCGCTCTATTTTTAAATGCTTTGCTGTTTGTTCCACAAGCTGTGCGAATCCTTATTGAAAAATCTGCCAAAGGCGTATCCCTCACAACATTTTTAGGGTTTTTAGTTATTCAAATGGCAATTATTTTACACGCCATATCTGCACATGATTCGATGCTAATGATAGGTTATATGCTCAGTTTGATAACTTGCGGTTCAGTTGTAGTACTAGCTTTGTTTTACCGGAGATATGACGAGACAAAAGAAGATGCGCCTAGACTTAAACAAGAAACTGCCGATCATTTAGATTTTTTAGAAAATGTTATTGCAGAAATGCCAGGAAATGTGTATTGGATGAACCGTCAAGGAATATACTTAGGATGTAATGATAACCAGGCAAAAGTAATAGGGTTACAGTCTAGAAAAGACATTGTCGGAAAACGCAATGTAGATATACCTGGATTTCTTATTCCTGAAGCGTTAGACCCCATTAATGAAAAAGTGATGCAAACTGCTGAAACTATTGTCACAGAGGAACCAGCTATACTACCTAACGGTAAACATATTACGGTCTTATCAAGTAAAGTACCTATAAAAAATAGACGTAAAGAAGTTGTTGGCATGGTTGGTATTTCAATCGACATCACCGACCGTAAAAAAGCAGAGCTTGGCGAGCTGGCCGCTCAAGTTGCACATGATATCAGATCGCCACTTCAAGTATTGGAAGAACTGTTTGGCAAGATGAAATACCGTTTTGCTGATGCTGAAAGTCAAGTTTGTAGCGACGCAATTAGGCGAATTCACCATATTGCGGCAGAGTTGCTTGCTAAATACCGCTTGGATAAGAAAAGCAATGCGAAAATTATGAGTAGCATATCACAGAAATTTTTACCCTCAGAAATAATTTTTTTAGCTTTACAAAAGATTATTGAGGAAAAGAAAATAACGCTGTCGCATTATCAACCGACCATTGTTGTGAATCTGGCACCTATAGAAGATAAAACACTTTCAGCACGCTTCGATATTGCCGAGTTACAACGTATTATTTCTAATATCATAAATAATGCTGTAGAAGCATTTGATGCTCACAATACGGTTGTACGTAGCATTACACTATCATTGACTGCAGCAGATAATAGGGCGATTATATCTATTACCGATAATGGCAAAGGCATTAGTCATGCGCGTGTTGCCAAATTTAATAATGCGGAAGGGATTGAAAGTCAGGGCGGGCATGGGCTAGGCTTATCGCATGCGCTTACAACATTGCACGAATGGGGCGGTGACCTGAAAATGCAAAGCATTCTTGGCGAGGGAACTGTTATCCGAATTTACTTACCGTTAGCACCACCTCCAGTCTGGCTATGTTTGAATCTTTCTTTGCCAGAAGACACCTTATTTTATCTGGTCGATGATGACCCTACAACGCGCTATCGTTTAACCGATATGTTAGTTAAGCAGAGTGTGAAACCAGAGGCTATAACAGCATGCCATACGTTAGATGAATTTTTGGTACGCTATGCGAGTGATTTGCATCCGCATCGGTTTGTGTTTATGGATCAGCTCTTTGTAAAAACTGAACGTGTAGGTATAGATGTATTGATTGAGAACAAATTACAAGAAAATTCCGCACTGATAACTAATGATTTTTCTGATTCGCAATTAAAACAGTATGCTATTGATCATGAGGTCGGCTTGATTCCCAAACCCTTATTTGGTGATCTAAGAATTGCGTTTGAACCACTACCTGATGAGATGGTGAGAGTTGAGACACCGATAGAGAATGTTAATTTGGAATATATTGTATTAGATGATTTAACATCAGTTACTGGATATTGGAGATTACAGTCAGAAGAAAAAAATATCGCTATTAAAACGTTTAATAATTCTCGTGATTTTATGGAATATATCCCATACTGTAATAAAAATGTCAAAATTTATGTGGATAATGATTTGCGGGAAAAATTGAGTGGCTTGGAAATTACTCAAAAGCTTAGTGGTATGGGATTTAAAAATCTATATATGATGACCAGCCGAGATGATATCAAGGCAAAGAATTATCCCTGGTTAACTGCTGTAGTCAGCAAGAAGGTGCCTTTTGACGAATAGACATAACAAAATTAATCCAGAAAAACTATTGTCCACATTACACCATGATTTGGTGAACATATTTTTTGGTACGAGTGTGGCCAATGATGCTTCGGCGAAATATTACACCAAACTATTGGCGGCATATCGAAAACTATCACAAGCAGATAAGGAGGGGCTGAATATTTCAAGTAATATTCTGGAATTGCTGGAGCAGAATTTTTCTATCATAAAACAAGAAATGAGTTTTGGAAGCTATTATATAAAATCTATGCGCTATAATTTTTGTGATTACCAAGATTGCACATTGAATTCTATTGATATTGGCTTAATTATTGTCGAGGCTAAAAAGTATTACCAAATGCTCTTTCAAAAAGAATTATTGTTTGACGAAAAAATATCTGTGACAGAAAAAGCGATAGTTAATGCCAATCATGATATTTTGTTAAATATTATGGTGCGATTTTTTATGCTTGATAAACATTATCCATTAACCAAGGTCAATCTTTTGGATGCAGACAACTATTATAAAATAGAATTTTGTTACGAGGCTGAGAGAATTTTACAGACATATTTAGCTGATCTGGATGACCCAACCTTGGATTTGCCTGAAGCTAGCATGGCATTCAATTTATCTTTGTGCCATAATTACACAGAGCATATGGGCGGCAAAACTGACTATTTGTACAAGCATGGTCAAACCTATTTTATAATGCTTTTACCCAAAGGAGTAGCTTATGAAAGCAATAGATAAAACATATCCTCTGTTCCAATATCCAGGTAATGTCATCATTGTAGATGATGATGCGCGCTTTACAAAAGCCTTATCACTCAAACTGGCTGACAGCTTCACCACGACGGTATTTAACTCACCTAGTAATGCAATAAAATTTTTCATGAATCGATCTCATTCAATCTTTGATGAGCTTTCGCTAATTGCAGAGCTGCCCGCTGTAGAATTAGATACTGATGGCTTTGCTTACACTATTGATTATGAAGCCATAAGTAAATTAATTGGTTTTCAACCCCGTTATCAAGAACCGACCGTATTGATTGTTGACTATAGAATGCCAGATATGACAGGACTCGAGTTTTTATCAAAGATTAATAATAAGCATATCAAAACGATATTATTAACTGCACATGATGAGAAATCAATCGCTGTGAATGCCTTTAATAGCGGATTAATTGACAAATATATTATTAAAGATCCTTCAATCATCGATAGCAATTTATTTTCAGTTATTACTGAATTAAATCAAGCGTACTTTAATGAAGTTAGCAAGGATAAATTAGGTATAGATTTGTTAACACGTCTCTACGATGCTCAATATAATAAAATTTTTGCGGAGTGGATCCGGAATTTTAATATTAACGAATACTACCGTATTGATGATTGCGGGAGTGTTGTTGGTCTTACTGCTTCGGGTAAAGTGATATGGTTGGCTTTACAAGCTCAAAATAAACAAGCCTCTTACACTGACGTATTCAATTCCCACCATGATAAGCCACTTGGGAACGCCCAGATGATTTATCTATTTTCAGATAAAGAGAAATACTCTAATCCCACCGCTCTAGATAGCTATGTGTATGACATTCAAGGGCATGTTACTGTACGTGGTATTCCGATGTGTTACACCATTATTCAGGATGAAACTTTCAGCTTGAGTATTGCGCACTTGACCAGCTTTACTCACTGAAAGGTTAGAGGCGGTAAAGCCGCGTGATTCGCGCCGCACTTATTAACGACGCTTCTTGTTGTTTGTCGCCAGACAATAGACTCAACAAAAAGCGATTATTCCCTAAGCTTTTCAGCAATTTTACAACAAGTATTTCACCTTCAGTTGTTTCAACGAGGCATATTTGACCCGTGAGAGCCGCGATGCTTTCAATTGGTAATTTTACACCTGCCACGACATCACCAAACTGGTAGGGCTGAGAGTTCATAGTTTCTTTGATTTCAACATATAAAACATTCTGGAATAATGCTTCAAATATCGATAATTCTTTTTGAATAGAGGCGTTAGTTATCGCGATTGCGGGATTAGCCGTAAGTACCATAGGTGCTGCACCCTTGCCATACATCAACCAATCAAGTGAGCAAACTACATTGTATTGGGCAATGTGTGCAATGACAAGTTCGGCACCTTTCAGTGTTAGCCCGTTAAGACGACCCAATTCCCAATCTTTACACGTATTTGGATTTAATCCCGATTTATTCTCGCAGAACTCTTCACGCGTAAGACCTGTAAGGCTACGCAGCATTTTCAGCCGGTCACCGCGCACTTTAGCAGCGTGCTCTTCAGTATGCTTGACAATTGTATTTGTATTTTCCGTAATTTTAGCCTCACATTCCTTAAAAAACCCAAAAACAGGGTGAATATAGTTGACATTCTGCATAAAACCACCTATATTAGGTGGAAGGTTGTAGATAACACCCTATAAAACATTTGTGTATTGATTTTAGCAGATTTTTGAGGGAAAGACACTCCGAAAGGAGTAAGCCATCCTGGGTCGGAGGGCTTCAAGAATCCCTAGCGGCGATAGAAAAATAATAATAGAAAAGAAGAAAAAAGTCGCTAGGGAAAGGCAAGGGTAGGCGGGGCTGGTCCGCCAACCTAAGCAGTAAGGCAAGGGGCGGGCAAACTGCCCCATTTTTAAGAAT
>JAIELR010000263.1 GCA_019752835.1 Gammaproteobacteria bacterium
CGAAATATACCCGTTAACAACTGTTTTATCATGATTAAGCCTCTTAAATTGTGAATTTGTGCAATTTACAGTATATTACCTGCAAATTGAATGGAGTTAAACCATGGCCAATGCTTTTTATGCCCAATCGGGCGGTGTCACTGCCGTCATTAATGCCTCAGCTTGCGGATTATTGCAGGCGGCTCGAAAACATCGCGATAAAATTCAAACGGTTTTCGTTGGTCGCAACGGTATTGTTGGCGCCTTGACCGAAGATTTATATGATACTACCACGCTGACTGATGCTGAGATCAGCGCCCTTCGCTGGACACCAGGTGGAGCTTTTGGCTCTTGCCGCTATAAGTTGAAAGGCCTAGAAGAAGACAAAATTAAATACGAGCGTTTATTTGCTGTTTTTAAAGCACATGATATCCAATATTTTTTCTATAATGGCGGTGGTGATTCACAAGATACCGCGAATAAAGTTGCCGAAATGGCCCGTAAAATGGGCTATCCGCTCACATGCATCGGTATTCCAAAAACCATCGACAATGATTTAGCGGTTACAGATAACTCGCCAGGTTTTGGTTCGGTGGCCAAATATGTTGCGGTCTCTATTCGAGAGGCAGGTTTAGATGTTGCCTCTATGGCCGAAACCTCAACGAAAGTTTTTGTCATGGAAGTCATGGGCCGTCATGCCGGATGGATAGCCGCAGCGGCTGGACTTGCAAGTGACAATGAAGAAGCCCCGCCTCATATCATTTTATTTCCTGAAATTCCGCTTAACCGCGAGGTATTTCTGGCAAAAGTTGATCATTGTGTCAAGACCCATGGCTATTGCACCATTGTTGTTTCAGAGGGCGTCAAAGACCTGGAGGGTAATTTTATTGCCGATGCCGGTTTAAAAGATGCGTTTGGTCATACACAACTCGGCGGCGTGGCTCCAGTTATTGCACAATTGATTAAAACAGAATTAGGATATAAATATCACTGGGCGGTGTGTGATTATTTGCAGCGTGCGGCCCGTCATATTGCGTCAGTCACCGATGTTGAGCAAGCCTACGCCGTAGGTGAAGCTGCTGTTTTATTTGCGTTAGCGGGTAAAAATGCTATTATGCCGACCATTGTACGCGAATCAACACATCCTTATCGATGGCATATTGGCGAAACACCATTAAGTGATGTTGCTAATGTTGAAAAAAAAATGCCTAAAAATTATATTCAAGAGGATGGATTTAGCATTACGCCCGCATGCCGTGATTATTTAGAACCATTAATTATGGGTGAGGACTATCCGCCTTATGAAAAAGGATTGCCTCACTATATAAAACTACATTTACCCTTAGCAGTCAAAAAACTGGACGCACCTTTTACGTTATAAAATAAATGAAACATTTCACACTACAACTGGTCCGCTACACTGCAGTGGGCCTCTGCGCAACAGCGACTCAATATCTTATTTTGATTTTACTCGTTGAATTATTTCATATGCAGGCGGTCTTTGCTTCCAGCATCGGATGCATCTTTGGCAGTATTGTCAGCTATTTTATGAATCATCGTTACACATTTCAAAGCGAAAAACGTCATCGTGATGCTTTATGGCGATTTTACAGTATTACCGCCATTGGCACTTCACTCAATGCACTTTTCATGTATGTGGGGGTTAACGAATGGCATATTCAGTATATTGTTGCACAAGTTATCACGACCGGCCTCATATTGATTTGGAATTTCCTAGGAAACCGTCATTGGACGTTTAAGCACTAAGCTTATTTGCAAACAATCTTCAATTCACCGATGCAACAAAGCGCCAAAGTTTGTCGCCGCCGACTTTAATTCCAATGCGCGAGGTAGTTTTGAATGGTAATGTAATACCGTAATCGGCGAGATAAAAATCTGAGTTTCGAATTAAATCGACGCCATTATGTTGTAAATTTAGCTGCAAATGGCGACATAATTTGCCTGGTCCTGTTAAATGCTCCTCTTCTACCCATAATCCACGAATAAGGACTGCACCCGGCATGTTTTCAGATTCTGTTGTCACATTTAGGCAATGATACATGCCATAGATTAAATAAATATAGGAAAACCCTGGCGCACCAAACATACCTCTGGTGCGTGGGGTCACGCCTTTAAAGGCATGCGATGCGGGATCATCATCGCCGCGATATGCCTCTGTTTCTGTAATAATACCTTTGTGCTTTCCAAATACAAGAATTTTTCCTAACAAATCAGGTGCAACATCAACGGTGTGGCGATCAAAAAAATCCCGACCCAGTTGAATAGGTGAACAAGATTTTGTTTTTTCATTAAAATAATTTTTCATTTATTCTTTAAAATACCTATCAGATAATTATCTTTCAACATTAAATCATTATATGTTTGTTATTAACCAATATATAACATATTAGCAACATTTTAAATTAAGATCCAAGTATTTTTTAGTGGTATATCGTTGAAGCGCTGATAAAATCACCCGTTGTTAAAATATCGGAAATTGAATCGCTGTTAATACAATACACTCAAGACATTCCACAGTTTATAATTGAGAGTTATAAAGAAAAGTGTGCCCCAAAAAGAAAGGAAAAGGTTTGCACTATTATGGAAGAAAATCAAGTTCAAGAAAAAGAAGAACAGCGCTGTTTTATTATGTAAGTTAGCTAAGGCTGCGTGTAAATAGAACCTGTAATAGTGGCTGTTTGTAGACGGGTAGACATGGAGGCTTATCCTTAGTTCCCTGAAAGAGTGTAAGAAAACTAAAAAATAGATAATTAAGTGTATATGAAACCGCTTTCTATTTTAAGATATTACTATTTATAGCCCTTAAAAAGTTGTAATTATAATTACATGATTTTAAATGACAATTTAAAAAAAACTTGAATTTTATTGACTAAATTAAGATCTATTGCTAATTTTAATATGTGTTTTTTAAATTAAGTTAATATTAACTTGAGCTAAAAATCACACTGAGCACGTGTTCAATTTAGGTTTACTGTAAAAACATTAGCGTAGGAGAAAGTTATGACATCACAAAATAAATCATACAGTCAAAAATCTGGCGATGCGAAAGATAAAGGTAATAAATATCAAGAAAACAATCCAAGGATGGGTGATGATATTAAAAATGATCCCCCCGCTATCGAATTGGGGGATCATTCACGCAGCTCTGCAGGCAGAGGAGCAAATTCCAATCAAAATCAACATAATGTTCATCGTACAAACCAACCTAAGAATGGCGATGCAAGTGATAAAAATCGTTCGAAAGATGACTCTTCAAGTCATCAAAAAAATTCAACCGATTTTAAACGACAGTAATGATTCATCAAACACTTTTAAATAAGTGTAACAGGGGAAGATATTGCTCTCACCGCACACGATGGAAATGAAGGAACGAAATTCTGCGGTGCGCGTTGAGAGCAACTTTTAAATACATATTTAGCTTAGAAAATTATACATTATTTCGTATAAAAATCTAATAAATATTCTTGAGCAGAAAACCTATTTTTCTTACCTGGATCATTTTTGGTATAGTTCCCTTCAGCATCCAATTCCCAACTTTGGCAATTGTCCTGTAACGAATAAGTGAGACATTCATGCTTGATGCGCTTTGCCAGCACTTTATCTAAGATAGGGAAGGCAACCTCCAAGCGATGATAAAGATTGCGCTCCATAAAATCAGCACTGCTACAAAAAAGATGCTCATTACCTTCATCATAAAAATAATAAATACGAGAATGTTCTAAAAACCGTCCGATTATCGAGCGCACATGAATATTTTCAGAAAGATTTTTTACTCCTGGTTTTAATACACACATGCTGCGCACGATTAATTCTACTTTAACCCCAGCTTGCGAAGCTTGATAGAGTAAATCAACCATAGCAGGATCTGTCAATGCATTCACTTTAAAGATAATTTTTGCTTTTTTACCTTCATTTGCGTGACTTATTTCGCGATGAATCATTTTTTTCAAATTGGAAAAAAGCGTAAATGGCGCATGCCAAAGCTTTCGTGTCTCTACCGCCTTTCCCATTCCTGTTAATTCTTGAAAAAGCAATTGCACATCATGGCCTATATCAAAATTAGACGTAAATAAACTAATATCCGTATATTCTTTTGCTGTCCTTGCATGATAATTTCCCGTGCCAAGATGCGCATAACGACACAGCTCATTATTTTCACGTCGCACAACTAACAGCATTTTTCCATGTGTTTTGTATCCGACTATCCCATAAACCACAATGGCTCCGGCTTCTTGCAGACGCGTTGCCAATATAATATTTTGCTCTTCATCAAAACGAGCTCTCAACTCAATGACTGCCGTCACCTCGATACCCGCACGCGCGGCGTCTACTAAGGCATTCACGATGTCAGAATCAGCATTGGTGCGATAAAGTGTTTGTTTGATAGCAACGACATTGAGATCCAATGTAGCTTGACGAACGAGATTAATGACGGGTTCAAACGATTGATAAGGATGATGCAAAACAATATCACGCTCTTTTAAGATGCTAAACATATCGCCATTAGACTCTAGCACTTTAGGCGTTGCGGGCATGAAAGGCTTAAAAAGTAAGTCAGGTCGCGTAATCATCGAAAAAATCGCCGACAATCGACCAAAATTAACTTGACCGTCTATTTTAAACGCGTCGGTTGGTTCTAAATGATGTTGTTGCAATAAATAATTGACTAACTCATCCGGACAATCTTGCTCTACATCAAGTCGAATAGCTAAACCAAAACGACGCTCGATTAAATTGGTTTTTACCGCCATTGGCAGATCATTAATTTCATGTTCATCAAGCAAAAGGTCACTATTTCTAATAATACGGAATTGATAGCAACCGGTGACTTTCATTCCCGAAAATAAATCACTGACATGCGCTTTGATCATCGAGGTCAATAAAAAGAAGCTGTCTTCGTTTGATTTTCTTAATTCGGCGGGCACAGGAATAAGTCGAGGAATGCTACGCGGAGCATGGACGATGGCTAAACCACTGTCGCGACCAAATGCATCTTTTCCCGATAAACTCACAATAAAATTTAAGTTTTTATTGACGAGACGCGGAAATGGATGAGCAACATCGAGCGCAATAGGGCTAATCACTGGCAAGATTTCACGCTCAAAATAGTCTGCAATCCAGACTCTTTGTTCATTAGTCCAATCATGTTGTTTTAAAAAATGGATGCCTTGTTCAGCTAATTGGGGATACAGTGTATCGTTATAATACTTAAAAAGCTCTTTGATTAACTCATGACTGCGTAAGTTAATTTTTTTAAGTACGTCATCGAGCGAGAAGCCATTAATGACGTCTTTTTTAGTACTCTTTAATAATGCTAGGTGCTTCAAATTAGCAACGCGAATTTCAAAAAATTCATCAAGATTATTGTTCGTGATAAATAAATACCGAAGTCTATCCAGCAAAGGCATATCTGCCTCTTCCGCTAATTTAACGACTCGATAATTAAATTCGAGCTGACTTAACTCTCGCTGAAACAAAGGAAGTTTTTTATCATCTGTCATAATTACACTTATTCCATGTGCGCCAAAATACCCTCAAGCTCATCCAATGTATTGTAATAAATTGACAATTTGCCTTTACCCTTTGCACCGTGTTGAATATCTATTTTTGCGCCTAATTTTTCCGATAATGATTGGATCAAATCGCGAATATCTGGATCTTCATGTTTAATCGGTTTTTTTGTGAGGGAGTTTTGTAATTTTTTGACTAGCGCCTCGGTTTCTCGTACGGAAAGATTTTTTTCGGCGACTAATTTAGCCGCATAGGATTGTTGATGACCTGTTAAGCTTAATAAAACCTTGGCATGGCCCAGATCAATATCACCACACTCCAATAAATATTTAACATCGGCGTTTAAGGTCATTAATCGCAATAAATTTGTCACGGTCACACGAGATTTTCCGAGCGTTTGTGCAACATCATTATGCGTAAGATCACATTCTTCGATTAAACGATGTATAGCAGCAGCCTCTTCCATGGGATTTAGATTTTCGCGTTGTATGTTTTCAATGAGCGCTAACGCCATCGTAATTTGATCAGAAACATCTCTGATAAGAGCAGGAATTTCTGTCAATCCTGCAAGTTCAGCAGCTCGCCATCGGCGCTCACCTGCAATAACTTCATACTGATTCGTATCGATAGGACGAACAACGATGGGTTGCAATAAGCCTTGTGCTTTAATGGAGTTGGCAAGTTCCTCTAAAGCGGCAGGGTTCATTTCTTTGCGGGGCTGAT
>JAIELR010000251.1 GCA_019752835.1 Gammaproteobacteria bacterium
CATTTTTGGAGTCCCTAGATCCGGATCCGGTGCCACATTTTTTCTTTCTTCCCTGGATCAGGATCCGCATTTTAATCCAGATCCAAAGTCCTTTCTTTACTTTATTCACAATCATATCTTGCTCGCTGTGAGCTGGGTAAACCAGAGTATTATGTACTTGTTCTCTTCGTCGTGTTAGGTATGATGGTGTTGATTTCAGCTTACAGTTTTATCACCTTGTTTATTGGCTTAGAATTATTTTCATTGCCGCTCTATGCCCTGATTGCAATGCAGGGTAGCAGTGAGAGCGCCGAGGCGGCGATGAAGTATTTTATTTTGGGCTCAACAGCCTCTGCCTTTTTGCTCTTTGGGATGTCTATGCTCTATGGTGCAACAGGAAGCTTGCTGATTCCAACTATTGCACAAGGCCTTTTAATTCATTCTGCGCCTCTCGCTATTCTTGGGTTATTTTTTGTTACCGCTGGCGCAGCATTTAAATTAGGTGCGGCACCTTTTCATATGTGGATTCCGGATGTTTATGAAGGTTCTCCTTTGCCTGTTACGCTTATTATTGCTAGCGCAACGAAAATTGCTGCCTTCGTTTTAGCTATCCGCCTGCTGGTTGAAGCTCTACCTTTATTTACGAGTCAATGGCAACATATTCTTATGGTAGTTGCTATATTATCGATGCTCCTGGGTAATTTAGTGGCGATTGTACAAACCAATATTCGCCGTATGCTAGCATATTCCTCGATTGCGCATATGGGCTACATGATGTTGGGGCTAGTCTCTGGGATTGCGAGTGGTTTTGGTGCCGCGATGTTCTACATGATTGTTTATGCCATTATGTCTCTTGGTGCATTTGGCGTGTTGATGTTGATGAGTCAGTTGGGAATGGAAGTACAAACCATTGAAGACCTAAAAGGCTTGCATCATCGTAATCCTTGGTTAGCATTTTTAATGTTATTGCTGATGTTTTCAATGGCGGGTATTCCACCAAGTGTAGGCTTTTTTGCAAAAATTTCAGTGCTAGTTGCGCTTGTTCAGGTTCATTTAGTTTGGTTAGCTGCGTTGGCATTGATTTTTGCAATCGTCGGTGCTTATTATTATTTGCGAGTAGTACAAACGATGTATTTCGAAGCGCCAGAAGACACAACGCCCGTCGTCATTGATAGTTTTGGTAATCAACTTGGTATCAGTGTGAATTGTTTGATGGTCCTTGCATTGGGTGTTTTTCCAACAGGATTATTTCAAATTTGTTTGGCTGCATTTAAGTAAATATTGCTTTATCGAAAAGATCCAGGATTGTAGTGGCAGCCCCCTGTGGCTGCCCATCTTCGGGTCGGCACGGGGCCGACCCCTACAACAGCCTTTGTTGACATGACAATTTTATGAGAAGAGAAAAACATGGAACTACGCAAATCATCGACGTTTTATCAAGTCATCTCTGACCTAAAAACGTACCTTAATCAACGAATTATTGGCCAAGAACTGCTGGTAAACCGCTTATTGATTGCCTTGATTTCAGATGGGCATTTGCTCGTTGAAGGTGCTCCCGGTCTTGCGAAAACCACCGCGATTAAAGAATTAGGTAAATGCATAGAAGGTAGTTTTCATCGTATTCAATTTACCCCTGATTTGCTTCCCGCTGATTTAACCGGAACCGATGTTTTTCGTCCGCAAGATAGCACCTTCCACTTTCAACAAGGCCCGATTTTTCATAATCTCGTATTGGCTGATGAAATTAACCGCGCTCCTGCGAAAGTACAGTCGGCTTTACTCGAGGCGATGGCCGAACGACAAACAACGATAGGTCGTAAAACGTATCCATTACCCGATTTGTTTTTGGTGATGGCAACACAGAATCCGATTGAGCAAGAAGGAACGTATCCATTGCCAGAAGCGCAGCTCGATCGTTTCTTGATGTACGTTTCCATTGATTATCCGAATGCAGCAGCAGAGAAAGGTATTTTGCAATTGAATCGCGAGGTATCCAAACAAGGCGAGCAAGCCAACGAGAATATTCCCCGTCTTTCCCAAGAAATTATTTTTGCTGTGCGTCAAGAAGTGCTAGGGATGTTCTTAAGCCCTGCACTTGAAGATTATATGGTTCAATTAGTGATTGCTACGCGCCAACCTTCCGCTTACGGTTCAGATTTGGCTAAATGGCTGCGATATGGCGCCAGCCCCCGCGGTACCATAGGTTTAGATCGTTGTGCTCGTTCGCATGCGTGGTTACAAGGCCGCGACTATGTTTCTCCCGCCGATATTCATGCCGTTGCGTATGATGTCTTGCGTCACCGTCTCATTTTGTCTTTTGAAGCAGAAGCTGAAGGGATTACTACGGATCATGTGATTCAAGAGATTCTTAAACGCGTTGCAGTGCCTTGATACTTAATGGCTTTTTTTAGTTTTCTAGTGTAAACTTTTATGTAAAGTTATGTCACTTAGGAAGATTAAACATGCACCTCAAACTTAGCTCATCCCCACTAAGATATGTTTTAGCCCAGATAAAATTTACCAGCATTGAAAATATTGCAGAATATGTTCCTAAGCTGCAAGATAAAATAAGGCGAGATTTTCCGCATTTTCAAGAAGTAAAAATTCAATCAGTTCAGCTAAAAGAGGCTCAAGCCTTGTCAGCCGGGACTTTGGTACTATGGCACTTTATGGATAAAGATAGGCATGTTGGTATTATTCTTGATAAACAAAGTATCGTTATTCACACAAGCGATTACCAGGATTGTGAAACATTATTAAAACGATGGGGAAGAGTTTTAACTTGCTTTCATGAAATTTTAAATATATCATTAATAACTCAATCGGGGCTGCGTTATATCAATATAATTGAGAATGATTATACAAATATCGATCCAAGATTACAGGGTTTTCATTTAAAGGGGGATGTTTTTGCGGCTGGAGATTTTTTAAGTCGGACAGAGATGACCCAAAAAAGTGATCAAGGTTTAATCAAGATTCAGACAGCTCGAGCAAGTAATAAAAAATTACTTGGTGATTTTAAGGAGATATTTTTACCGCTTGATTTGCTAGATATAGGAGGAATGCTTTCATTTGAGCATTATAAAGTGCTCAATAATGAGTTTTTGCTATTAGACGTGGATCACTTTAAACAAGAAAATGCGGATTTTGAAATGACTACGGTTATGGATAGTTTTAGACAACTTCATGAGGGCGCTTATCAAGCATTTGTCCAAGCAGTTGGTTCAGAAAATTTAAAGCGTTGGGAATAAGGAGCAATGATGTATTCTCCATCTTCAATCTTCAGTGAAATAGGGTCTCAGCCTCATAGCGGTTATTCAAGCAATAAAACTGTGTTCGAACAAGGAAATACAGGGCTCTCTAGAAAAGCCATAACCTTGCGCATAGTGCCTATTTACAATAGCATTGGAACCGCTGCAAAAAAAGTGTACTCCAGAGATAATATCGCCTTTTTAAAAAATTTTATAGATATACGCTCATCGCGTGAAAAATTAATCATATTAAAAAAAATGCTTGGACTTAATATATTGGAAATGGCAGCTATCTTCAAAGTTAGCCGCCCAACCATCTATGATTGGCTTGAGAATGAGACTGAAATTCATCAGACTAATAAAGAAAGAATAAACACTATTTGTGAATTTTTTAAAAATTGGGATAAAAAAACAGCAGGTCGTTTAAGCAACTACTTACATAAACCGCTTGGAAATAACAATGTATCTTTGTTTAATTTGTTAAAAAATGAACAATTGAATGAAAAGGAAATAGCTCCACTCATAGTAACTATATCCGAGCTTATTTTAGCAGAGCAAGAGCGTTCTAGAGCGCATGATGCATGGTTAATAAGTAAGGGTTTTAAATTGGCAACGCGTGAAGAAATTGCTGAAAGGATGGATGATATTAGATTTTTGGACATATAACGCAAATGGAATTCCAAAAAATTGATTCTAAAAAAATACAAGAAAATGGATGGAAACAAGGTGCTTGCTTGTCAATTAATAATATAGATAACATTTTCATTTATGGTATTGATGGTGTGACTGAGAAGCGTTTACCTAATGGATTGTATCTTGTATTGAGCCAAGATTGTGATATTTTAAATGATGATTTAGACAAAGAGCCCATCATTGAATTAATTCTAATAAAGTCTTCCGATAAATTGGATCCGGCATTACAGCTGGGGAAAAATCCTAGAAAATTACAAATTAAAAATACTGACAATAGCTTTTTGGGTGAAATTTTATCCCATGAAAGAGTTTTTATTTCGCGTACTGAATTGATCAATCATAAAAGCTCAAATTTATTTCAGTTGACGTTAGACTCTTTAAAAATATTAATTCGATGGATGAGTAGACGTTATACCCGTCCGGGTTTACCTGGTGAATTTAATAAGAGAATAACGAGTAAAATCAAAGATAAAATTAGAAAAATCCTAAGCAAAAATACAGAAAGTATTCTTGGATTGTTGATACATCTTGTGCAAGATATAGAGCTAAATCCAAACAATACTTATAGCGTTCATATAGTAATGCTCATTTGTAACGATGTTAGCAGTGAAGTATTTTTAGAAATTAAAGAAGATTTTGAAGGAATACTAAATTATGATATTACAGGCATCGAATTCTTACCTGAGTCCCGAGTAAGCAGAACATCAGAAATTACTTTTCATGAATATACGCAGTTTAAACAATGGGACTTTGACGATGTGAGTTATACAAGTGAAAGTATTGGTGAAACAATAACCGATCTCGTTCCTTAATTGTAGGTACCAACATGAGCACTCCAATCTAACAACTGATATTAATATGCGACTGGAGCAATTGTTTGTGCTTCAACGTGCCTTATAGCATGTGGCTTTAAAATCAGACAATATGTTACCATATACATTAAATGTGGTGACATTTTGTCTGATTTTGGCATTTTCATACCACGGGCTAACAACTCAAATCCTCAATCAAGTATTTTTTGCCACACCACGAGACTTGCAGCTACCATCACGTGTTAGCAAATGGCTCGAAAAATCTTGTTTGCCAAAAGTGCAATCGCGTTCACTCTACTCATCAATTTCCATCACTAACAACGCCGCCTTTTCAATATCCGGCGCAAGAGGGCGCTCTTCTTCCCATCTTGGAATATGCTTATTAACGTGCGCGACGATTTTTTCCAGCGCATCGCTGGAACGCAATGGACGACGAAATTCAATCCCTCGACAAGCGGCTAATAAAGCAATCGCTAAAATATATTGTGTATTTTCAACCATATCTTTTAACCGCCAAGCGGCGGCGGTTGCCATACTTACATGATCTTCTTGGTTGGCAGACGTTGGAATGGTATCCACACTGTACGGATGCGCCAATGATTTATTGGCACTGGTCAACGCTGCCGCAGTGACCTGCGCCACCATAAATCCTGAATGTAAGCCAGGGTCATCTGCTAAAAAAGCCGGTAATCCGTGATTAAAATGCACGTCCATTAACAGTGCAATTTGCCTTTCCACCAACGTACCTATTTCAGCTAATATAATTGCCATGAAATCAGCGGCTTGAGCAATAGGAGCAGCATGAAAATTTCCACCCGACAAAATACTGTGTGTATCGCTAAAAATAAGAGGGTTGTCTGTCACCGCGTTGACTTCAATTGCCAAAATCGAATTGATATGAGTGAGATTATCCCAACATGTGCCTAAAACTTGCGGCATGCAACGCAAGCAATAAGGATCTTGAACGCGAGGTGGTTTATTTTGCGTTATCTCGCTGTTGGCTAACAACTGTCTCAATCGCTCAGCGACTTTTTTTTGGCCAAGCTGGCCTCTTAATTCATGAATTTCTGCTGAGAAAGGAATAACACACCCCATCGCCGCATCAAAACAAAGTGCACCAATTTTAATCGCTGCATTTAAGAGTTTTTTTGTCTTTAATAAATAAAACAAGGCGATTGCTGTGGAAACTTGTGTTCCATTCAAAAGGGCAAGCCCTTCTTTAGGGCAAAATGAGACACGATCGGCTCCAATGCATTGTAATGCTTCTTGTCCACTAATTGTTTTTGATTCAAAACGAGCCGATCCCTCGCCAATTAAAGGTAAAGATAAATGAGCCAATGGCGCTAAATCACCTGATGCACCCACTGAGCCTTTTGCTGGAATACAAGGATAAATACGGTGATTATAAAAATCAGTCAGCATTTCGATAATAAGTGGTCTTACGCCAGAATATCCTCGAGCTAGGCTATTTATT
>JAIELR010000245.1 GCA_019752835.1 Gammaproteobacteria bacterium
ATTTTGGGTAAAAAAAATCAGATTTTCGCCTGTTATCTCACGAATTGCCACAACCCTTGCATGCGGAACCGCGTCCTTTGTCGCTGTGGATAAAATCGCTTGTTGAGGATTAGGGATGCCTTCTGATTTTTCTTCAGCAATCCATGTTTTAAGCAAATTAAATGGCATAGAAACTTCCCTTATTTAACACTCGCCCTATTACAGAGGCAACCACATCTTCACGATAAAGGAAAACTTGCAAAAAAATCCTTGGCATTTTGGGATGCAATAAATTTAAACCGCGGTATTTGCTTCCCTTCAATTTCAACTTGTTCTAAAAACATGCTTGCAGGTCGCACCCACAAACCAAAATCGTCCGCTAACATGCGATAAACAACCATATACTCCAGAGTTTCAGAGTGGCGAGCAATATCAATTACTTCATAGTGCTTTTTTTTATAATGTTCATAAATCCCTTTTTCAATTTTTATATCAAACATGTTTAAATTTCACTATAAATTCTAAACTCTGCTTTCTCAACTAATGCAGGTATTTGTTCATCGACTATGTTTTTTACGTAATCAGTCGCGCAATGAAAATCAAAAGCTGCTTTATTTTTATAGCGTTCTATAAAAAAAACCACGTCAGGATTCTCTAAACAACGATGCATTTCATAGCGCAAGCATCCGGGTTCTTTTCTTGCTAATGGAATTAATTTAGATAATTCCGCAATCAGTTTTTCGATCATATTCGATTTTGCAGTAAATTCGGCCGTGCACACAAACTCTGTATTCATTTCTATTCTCCTGTCATCGTGAATGAGTTAAAGATCATTTTCCAATACAACTTTCCCAATTGAATGGCCTTGCTCAAAATAATGATGTGCAGCCGTCACCTCAGAAAATTTGAATTGCTGCTTATTTATCAACGGTTTTATTTTGTCGACTTCAACCAGCGCGGCTATCTCTGAAAGAATTTGACCGTAATATTGACGCCCTACACCGGTCAATAATGGTAACGGTTGCATAACCGTTGACAATGTTAAGCCCTTACCAAACATTGGATATAAATCATGCGCACGTCTGGCAAGAATGGTCACGACATTGCCACCTATACGCGCGGCTTGAAATGCTTGATCTAAACACTCATCTCCGACAGTATCAAATACTGCATCATAGCCCACACCATTGGTAAATTGCTGAACCATTTCAGAAATAGATGTATGTTGATAATTCACAACGTGATCCGCACCCATTTTTTTTGCGAGCGCCTTTTTTTCATCGCTGCTTGCAGTAGTGGTAATCTTTGCGCCTATTATTTTTGCTAATTGCACCGCAATATGCCCTACTCCTCCAGTTGCACCATAAATCAAAATGGTTTGATTGGCAGCAAGTTGCACTTTATCTTTTAAGGCTAACCAAGCTGTCAGACTAACCAGCGGCAAGGCAGCAGCCTCAGTCATACTGAGATTTTTTGGTTTATATGCCATCAAATCAGCATCTACTGACATAAGTTGAGCTAATGCACCTTGCAACTGTCCAACACCACCGGCGCAACCATAGACTTCATCACCGACTTTAAACCCTTTTACATTGGCGCCAATGGCAGTCACGACGCCAGCCACATCACCATGCAATACAGCAGGGAAAGAAGGACAAATTTGTCCAAGTTCGTTATTGCGAATTTTAATATCCAGCGGATTAATACTGCTGGCCTTAACCTCAATCAATAGCTGCCCTGGGGCGGCCAAAGGCTTCTGAATAGCTTGTTTCTTAAACACAGTGGCATCACCAAATGCCTCGATTACCATAGCTGAAATAGCCATTTTCTCACTCCCTGTTTGTTTAACGCGCATTCCAAAAACAAAAACTCTTTAGTACGAAATATCAATGCAGAAATGATACCTGATGAAACACATCGTAGCAAACTAGTAATTTTTTAAATAGAATTCTAGAACCTCAACTTCCGCAAACGCAATGCATTCGCGATCACTGATACAGAACTCAACGACATGGCAAGTGCAGCAATAATTGGGCTAAGAAGCAGACCGAAGGCAGGGTAAAGAACGCCTGCTGCAATCGGGATGCCGATCGCGTTATAGGCGAATGCAAATACCAGGTTTTGGCGAATATTACGCATTGTTGCGCGGCTCAACATTATGGCGCGTGCAATGCCCGCAAGATCACCCTTTACCAACGTAATCCCGGCGCTTTGGATCGCGACTTCGGCCCCAGTACCCATAGCAATGCCAACAGCAGCTTCGGCCAACGCTGGGGCATCGTTCACGCCGTCACCTGCCATGGCGACAACACGCCCCTCCGCCGTGATTTTTTTTATGATGCGATTTTTGTCTTGCGGCAGAATGCCCGCATTGACTTCCTTGATACCAAGCTTACGAGCAACCGCCTCAGCTGTCGTCTTGTTGTCACCAGTTAGCATCACAATCTGTATGCCCTCTTTTCGTAGACTATCAAGAGCTGCTTGTGTTGTTGATTTAATCGGATCGGCAATAACAATGATGCCACCTGCTTTGCCATTTATTGCGAGAAAAAGAGCCGTTGCCCCATCAATGCGAAACTCCTCTGCCTTATGCTCGAGCTCACCAAGCAGGATGCCCATATCAGCCATCAACGTCGTATTACCTGATAGTGTCGCGTTTTTTTGCAAAACCTTTTGGGACTCCGAGTCCACCAAAAGGAGCAAAAAACTCGCGACAAGTATCGCCTTCAGCGGGAGTGCTCGTGAGTCCTGCGGTCTACTTATCTCTTCGCTGGCGCTCTGAACTAAGTGCCCACAATGACTCAACGCCGTGTCGGTTCCCTTGTGTTTCGCCTGCGGCTCAACACCCGGACCTGCGGCTCCTCACGCTCGTCGCACGTCGTGTGCGACTTCGAAGGGCTATAAGCTTGTCATCGACTTTGCCAGCCACACCTTTACCGGTATAGGAGACAAAATCCGTCGGCTCTTGGATTGAGGTGCTGCTATCCTGTGCAGTTGCAACGATAGCCGCGGCAAGAGGGTGCTCACTGGACTGTTCAAGACTCGCTGCCCATGACAAAATATCGGACTCCGAAAGCCCCGCTGCCGGAACAATAGATATCACTTTAGGTTTACCTTCCGTAAGTGTGCCCGTCTTGTCCACGACCAATGTATCCACTTTTTCCATGCGTTCAAGAGCAGCTGCCGACTTGATTAAAATACCCACACCTGCACCTTTGCCGATGCCCACACCGATCGACATCGGCGTAGCCAGGCCAAGTGCACATGGGCAAGCGATGATGAGAACAGAAACCGCCGCAATTAACGCATAAGAAAATGCAGGAGCAGGGCCCCAAATAGCCCATACAATAAACGTAATGACAGCGATACCTAATACTGCTGGGACGAAGTAACCCGACACGGTATCCGCTAGTCGTTGAATGGGCGCTCGGCTCCGCTGCGCTTCAGCGACCATCGCAACGATCTGCGCGAGCATGGTATCGGCACCGACCTTGTCAGCACGCATGATCAAAGCGCCCGAGCCATTTACGGTTCCTCCAATAAGCTTATCAGCGGACTGTTTGATAACAGGCATTGACTCGCCAGTGACCATAGACTCATCCACAACACTCTTACCCTCAAGCACCTCGCCATCAACGGGTACGCCATCACCAGGGCGTACCCGCAAACGGTCGCCAACGTAAACGAGCTCAAGAACAACCTCTTCATCCACGCCATTAGTGTTTAAGCGACGTGCTGTTTTAGGTGCCAAATTAAGCAATGCACGAATCGCATCGCCAGTTTGTTCACGGGCACGCAACTCAAGCACTTGACCGAGCAAAACGAGAACGGTAATCACCGCAGCGGCTTCGAAATAAACCGGAATCGTACTGTCCATCCCGCGAAACCCAGCAGGGAAGAGCCCCTGCAGAAATGTTGCAAAGAGGCTATAGAGATAAGCGGCGCCTGTGCCAAGAGCAATTAAACTAAACATATTCAGACTGCGATGTACGACCGATGCCCAAGCTCGTTTAAAGAATGGCCACCCCGCCCACAAGACGACTGGTGTCGATAAAACGAATTGTATCCATGTGGAGATCTGCGCAGAAATGGGATTATGAAGGCCAAAAACAGAGATGTGGCCCCCCATTTCTAGTATGAAAATCGGTAACGTTAAAACTAACCCAATCCAGAAACGTCGCGTCAAATCCACAAGCTCATGATTCGGCTCGGCATCGGTTGTTGCCATTACTGACTCCAGCGCCATCCCGCAAAGAGGACAATCGCCCGGACCCACTTGGCGGATCTGTGGATGCATTGGGCAGGTGTAGATGTTACTTGTGTTGAGCGATGCCGTGCGTATTGCTACATGTGTGTGGTGATGTTTACATGGCGACTCATTATTCACTATTGGTTCTGGTTTTGATCCAAGCTTCTCAGGCCCTGACTTACAGTGGTTATCCTGTGATGACATAATATTATTTTCCTTATTCCGAGGGTCTTCGAATATCTAGTCTAAAATTTGTTTTGCGTGCTCTAATATCGGTGCTGTATTTGGTTTGTATCCCGTCCATAGTGCAAACGCTTCGGCTGCTTGTTCGACCAACATACCAAATCCATCCAGGACTTGTTTGACATCGCATGATGAAGCCTTTTTCAGTATAGGTGTAAATTTATTACCATATTTTATATCATATACCAAACTACAATGGGCAAAAATTTTGTCGCTAATAGGTAATGGCCAGGCATTAAAACTTGTACCGTCAATAATGACGTCATAGTCATCATTAAGATCATTAAAGTTTTTTGATAATACTTCACCATATAGAGAAAACTCATCTGCTAGGTTTTTGGCTCTGCTTTCAGTACGGTTTGTTATAATGACTGTTGAGGGATTTGTTTGCAAAATAGGATGCAATATTCCTCTAACGCCTCCACCAGCGCCAAGAATCAAAATTTTTTTATTTTTTAATGCGTACCCATGGTTAGTCTGAATATCTGTAATAAAGCCTGCACCATCTGCGTTATCGGCATACATTGATCTATCGGGCAAAAATTTTAAGATATTTGCTGCGCGAGCTATTTTTGCGCGCTCTGATGTTGAATCAGATAGTTGATATGCTTCTTCTTTAAATGGCGCAGTAACATTGGCACCATTATAGCCATTTGCTTGTAAGTTTAGTACGGTAGCTTTAAATCCATCTAAAGGTGATTCTGTCTTATCATAGAAGACATCTAAGTCATTTTGTTTGGCAAATTCTGCATGAATCCAGGGAGACTTGCTGTGCGCTATTGGATTGCCGATAACGGTTAATTTAAATTTCATTTTATTTTTCTCGTCAATTTAGTTGATCTCGTTCGCTTATTTTTCCCAAAAAACTCAACATCGATTTGCTCTACAAGGGGAACAAGACGGCGTATGAATAATTTACTCGAGCAACCAAAAGACGCACAGAAATGTGCGCCTTTATCTATCCATTTTTTGAAGTTAAATAGATATTTATTCTAACGTAGCACTAAAAACTATTTTCACTGCACCTAGTGCTTTTGCAACAGGACATTTTCGTTTGGCTTCTTCTGCATATTCAGTGAATTTTTCTGAGGTTATATTAGGAACTTGTCCCTTTGTTACCATATCGATTTCTGAAATAAAAAAACCTGATTTATCAGAATCAAAATTCACTCTGGTTGTCGTATGAATGGCAATCGGTGGATAACCATTTTTAGATAACTCGGCTGAAAAAGCCATTGAAAAACAACTTGCTAGAGCTGCACCGATGAGCTCTTCAGGATTAGCTTCAGCACTATTATCCGTCGTACGTCCCCCAAAACTATACTTACCCTCATATGCACCACTCCCTAACTTGAAATAGCCATCACCACTTTTCAAGTCGCCATTCCACTGTGCCTCTGCTCTACGTTTTATGCTCATTTTCTCTCTCCTTTTACTAGCGGTATCATTAAGTGTATATCATGCTGTTAAAAATGCGAAAATTATCGCTATGCAATTTGCGATTAGACGCTGTTAACTCGAGATGCAAATCCAATCGCGAAGAGTATATATTACTTGCCTGACTGATAAGCACACTCACCCATAATATACGTTGCACTGATGATTTCTTCCCCACCTAGGGTCATCAAAATAAACAATAATTCAAAAATATCGTCTACACCTTGACGGCGATATTTCAAAAATGGTGGTGCATCTGGATCAATAATAATAAAATCGGCTTCTTTACCTTTTTC
>JAIELR010000140.1 GCA_019752835.1 Gammaproteobacteria bacterium
TTATGAAGTTTTGACCAATAAAAATGAATTGCTTTTGGTGGATAATCCGTCAAAATTACCGGCGCCCAATTTGATTAATGAAATCCGTGAGCCCATTGTTCAAGCCAATATTCTAGTGCCTAATGAGTTTGTTGGTGCCATCATGACGCTTTGTACTGAAAAACGCGGTGCACAAACGAAAATGCTGTATCTCGGTAGTCAAGTTTCCATGGTTTATGAGTTGCCGATGAATGAAGTTGTCCTCGATTTTTTTGACCGTTTAAAATCGGTGAGTCGTGGTTATGCGTCATTAGATTATAGTTTTTTGCGATTCCAAACGGCGAGTCTCGTTAAATTGGATATCCTGATCAATAATGAAAAAGTCGATGCCTTGGCAATTATTGTTCATCGTGATAATGTGATGTATCGCGGCAGACGGCTGGTTGAAAAGATGCGGGAATTGATTCCACGTCAAATGTTTGATGTGGCGATTCAAGCGGCGATAGGTGGGCAAATTATTGCCAGAGAAACGGTCAAAGCCTTGCGTAAAAATGTGACAGCTAAATGCTATGGTGGTGATATTTCGCGGAAGCGGAAATTATTGGAAAAGCAAAAAGAAGGCAAAAAGCGCATGAAACAAGTGGGACGTGTTGAAATCCCACAAGAAGCGTTTTTGGCTGTTTTACAAGTCGATGATAAAAAGTAAGGTGATACACTCTTCGCAATTGGATTTGCGGCTAGGCGCGGTTGACTCGAGACGCCGGAGTGTACTTCATATCCATGAGGACGGCGAGCAGTCAACTGCAACAACGCCGCAGATTCAATTCCGAGGAGTGTAACTATGTCAAGTTGGAATTTCCCGTTAATAATGACGATCGCAGTTTTTGTGACGGGTTTTATTGCGCTTTTGGATAAATTGTTTTTTGCCAAGAAGCGTATTCCAGAGCTGAAACCCAATTTTATTATTGATTATTCAAACTCTCTTTTTCCCGTTCTCTTAATCGTATTAGTTATACGTTCTTTTATTATTCAACCTTTTCGTGTTCCCACCGGCTCACTTGAACCAACCATTATACCAGGGGATTTTGTGGCGGTTAATCAATTTGCCTATGGTTTGCGTTTGCCTGTTCTCAATACTAAGGTGGTTTCGATAGGTGAGCCTAAAATTGGAGATATAGTTGTTTTTCGTTGGCCTTCTGATCCCAGCATTGATTTTATCAAGCGAGTCGTTGGTGTACCGGGTGATCATCTTGTTTATCAAGATAAGGTGCTTTACATCAATGGTAAAGAGGCCACCCAAACTTTTGTGCGTGATACGGTGGACATAGAGCCCACGGGAAATATTCCGGTAAAAGAATATGAAGAAGATTTAAACGGTGTCAAGCATGATATTTTGATCGACCCGAATGGCGGTGAAATGCAAGATTTTGATCTGGTTGTGCCTGCCGGGGATTATTTTATGATGGGCGATAATCGCGATAATAGCGGCGATAGTCGTGAGTGGGGATTTGTTCCTGAAGCGAATTTGATCGGCAAGGGCTTTCTTATTTGGATGAGTTGGGATAGTGACACTCATCGTCCCCGTTGGCATCGTATAGGAACGGTTATTTAGCCATGTCTATAAGAAAATCACATGAACGATTGTATGATACCCTGGGTTATCGCTTTCAAAATGAAAAATTACTGATTGCGGCGTTAACCCATCGTAGTGTGCCGCAAAATAATAATGAGCGTTTGGAGTTCTTGGGCGATTCGATCGTTAATTTTATTGCCGCAGAAATTGTATACAAACAATTCCAATTGGCCGACGAGGGTGAATTAAGCCGCTTGCGTACTAAGTTGGTGAGAGGGGAAACGCTGGCCCTGTTAGCGCGACGTTTAGCCATTGGGGATTATTTATATTTAGGTCCGGGCGAAATGCGCTCAGGCGGGGCAAAACGAGAATCTATTTTAGCGGATGCCCTTGAGGCGGTTGTGGCCGCCTTGTATTTAGATGCTGGGGTCGAGATCTGTAAAAAAGTGGTCAGCGAGTGGTTTGCACCCTTGGTTCTCGAACTATTGGGGCATGAAGCGGATAAAGACCCTAAAACACATTTGCAGGAATATTTGCAATCCATCTTAATCGCCTTGCCACAGTATCGTGTGATTGATATTTCGGGAAAGGCGCATGCACAAATTTTTACGGTGGAATGTGCAATAGCGGACGGCAAGCATATTGCTCTGGGTAAAGGGACCAGTCGTCGTCGTGCTGAGCAGCAATCGGCAGAAATCATGTTGGCAGAACTCACTCACGGGAAAAAAAATAATGGTTGAAAGCGTCAAAAGCTATATGGGATCGGTGGCCATTGTAGGTCGCCCTAATGTAGGGAAATCCACGCTCCTAAATGCTATTTTGGGCGAAAAAATTAGTATCACCTCAAAAAAACCACAAACGACGCGTCACCGCATCTTGGGTATAAAAACACAAGAAGCGTATCAAGTGGTTTATCTAGACACGCCAGGGTTTCATAAAAACACACCTCGTCGCTTGAATCGAGCAATGAATCGAACCGTAATTGGTGTTTTACAAGAAGCTGATTTAATCCTATTTGTTGTGGATTGCCGCTCGTGGACCGACGAAGATGATTTAATGCTGACACGCTTAAAACAGCAAGATAAGCCTGTGATTCTAGTGCTTAATAAAACGGATGCCGTCAAAGATCGTCTCGATCTTCTTCCCATCATCGAAACAATGTCGCTAAAAATGACGTTTATGGCAGTTGTGCCGGTATCGGCGTTGAAAGATAAGAATATTGATACCCTTGAAAAGGTCATCAATGAGCATCTACCCGAGGGCGACCATTTTTTTGCCGCCGATGATATTACCGATTGCAGCGATACGTTTTTAACGGCCGAGCTGATTCGTGAAAAATTAATGCGCCTTTTAGGGGATGAATTGCCTTATTCAATTACGGTGCAAATTGAAAAATTTGATAATACAGAGACGTTGCTTCGTATCGCTGGTTTGATTTGGGTTGAAAAACCAGGCCAAAAAGCCATCGTGATCGGGAATAAAGGCAGTATGCTAAAAAAAGTAGGTCAGTTGGCTCGCGAGGATATGGAGATTTTATTCGATAAAAAAGTATTTCTCCATCTCTGGGTTAAAGTAAAAAGTGGTTGGTCGGATGATGATCATTTACTTAAGCAGTTAGGTTATGCAACACGGTAAACCCCTGCTTGAGCCTGCCTATATTTTGCGCCATCAAGATTATGGCGATACATCTAGTTTGCTTGAGTTATTGACAGCTACACATGGTCGTTTTTCGGCTATTGCGAAGGGGGCTCGTGGAAAGCGCTCTCCGTGGCGGGGGCTGATGTTACCTGCGTTGCCTTTGCTGGTTAGTTGCGTGGGGCGAGGGGAGTTATTAACGGTTACGCAGGTTGAGCCCAATGGTTCATCCCTAATTTTGCGTGGCGAGGCCTTGTTTAGTTTATTTTATGTCAATGAGCTCGTGATGTATTTGCTGCATCGTTTCGATCCCCATCCACGATTATATGAGCATTATGCCAAAACGCTCGCGGAACTCGGTAATGCGTCCGCGATTGAAATCCCGCTGCGTTTATTTGAATGGGTGTTGCTGCAGGAATTGGGTTATGGCTTAGGTTTGGATGATACTAGGCAAGCGATCGATCCTGACGCTCGCTACTATATTGATACTGAGATGCAAGTTCAAGCGTTGGAGTTTGCTCGCTATGATGTGCAGGAGAGTTATTCAGGCAAAACATTGCTTGGCCTTGCCCATCAAAACTTGCCAAGTGATGTACTGGTTTTGCGTGAAGCGAAGCAGCTGACTCGAACTTTATTGGCGCCTTTGCTTGGAAACCGTAAAATAATGAGCCGAACCTTGTACAAACAAGTTTAAAAACGGTAATATTGACTACTGCTTTTGTTGAGTATACTCCAAGCAATTCGGTTTTGACTCGGGCCCATCTCATGGTCCTCGCCCTTTCGGGGCGGCCTGTGGCCGTCAAATTGGCTTTCCTGCCAATTTTTCGGCTAGGCGCTGTTGACTCGAGCCGCCGGAGTGTACTTCCTGTACATGACGGCGGTAAGAGTTAACAGCAACAATGCCGAAAATTGAAGTGCGAAGAGTATAAATTTATGAGACGGGAATATATACCCAATATTATCACAGTGCTGCGCCTCGCCTTGGTGGGCCCTATCGTCATTAGTTTGTTGACGCATCATAATCATGCTGCCTTTTGGTTATTTGTGGTGGCTGGTTTGACGGATGCGATCGATGGCTATCTTGCGCGTCGTTTTAAGTGGATAAGCCGCTGGGGAGCGATGGTGGATCCGTTAGCGGATAAATTTTTAATGGTATCTACGTTTTTGACGCTAGGGTATTTATCTATTTTTCCCTTATGGTTACTCCTCATGCTGGTATTGCGTGAGCTTGTGATTGTTATTGGGGGTGTAGTTTATCATTTTTGGATTGGTGTTTATGATTTTAGTCCTACACGCATCAGTAAACTCAATACTTGCCTTCAAATTATCTTGATTATAGGTTTGATGTTTAATTTAAGTTATGCATTAATTCCTGCTCAGTGGTTGACCTATTTAATGTATATGGTCTTTGTAACCAGTTTAGGGACTCTCGTTAATTATATCGTTGTTTGGGGACGTCGTGCTTGGTTGCAACATAGGAGATCTCTAGGTTGATTAAAAATAGAACTACTATAATCTGGTTATGTTTTGCCGGCGCCTTAGTCCTTTTTTATTTTCTATCGCCTATTTTAACGCCTTTTTTTATTGCTGCGTTTATTGCTTATTTGGCAGATCCCCTCGTAAATCAATTACAACGCCTAAAATTGCCGCGACTTTGTGCTGTATTGGTGGTTTTTATATTGATGAGTGCTTTAGTTGCGCTGTTCTTATTAATTTTTATTCCCTTATTGCAACAGCAAATTACGAACCTTTTTGCGAAAGTACCTGATATTATCGCTTGGGTAGAACTGAGTTTATTGCCTTGGCTTAATGAACATTTAGGATTGTCTCTCAGCTTGGATGCTAACTATCTCAAGCAAGCCTTGCCGAATGATTTGCAACAGGCTGGCGCTGTCATCAATAATCTTTCGCATACTCTTTTTAGCTCCAGCAAAACTGTATTTGTTTGGGTTGCTAATTTATTGTTTATTCCAGTTCTATTGTTTTATTTATTACGTGATTGGCCTGTTTTATTACAAAATGTAAAAAATTTATTGCCGCGCCGAAATGAGCCCGGCATTATGGCACTTGCGCGTGAGTGTAATGAGGTTTTAGGTGCTTTTTTACGAGGTCAGTTTTTAGTTATGTTGTCATTAGGCTTGATTTATTCATTAGGCCTGACTCTGATAGGTTTAAATACGAGCTTTTTAATTGGATTAAGTGCGGGCCTTTTATGTATTGTTCCTTATTTAGGGTTTATTGTCGGCATTGCAGCAGCGTTGATCGCAGCACTTTTACAATTTCATGATATAACACACTGCATTTACGTGATTATTGTGTTTGTGATTGCGCAAAGCATTGAAGGAACAATACTGACTCCTAATTTAGTGGGCGATCGTATTGGATTGCATCCGGTCGCGGTAATTTTTTCAATATTGGCTGGCGGTCAATTATTTGGTTTCTTTGGTATTTTGCTCGCCTTGCCAGTGGCTGCCGTTGCCATGGTATTTTTGCGACATCTTCGTAAGCGCTATATTAATAGCCAATTGTACCGAACTTAGCCAAATGAGTTTATCTGATGCAGAACAATTGGTTTTAAAAGGCATACAATTAAAAGATGATGCCACTTTTCGTAATTTTTTTCCGGCGAAAAATGCACATGTTTTAAATTTTTTACAATATTATGAAGTAAATTCCCCTGATTGGTTTGTTTATTTGTGGGGAAAATCCAGCAGTGGACGTACTCATTTATTGCATGCAATTTGTCATCAAGCCAAGCAACAAACCGCTATTTATTTACCCATGTCGCAGAATGATACAAATCACTTGGAACCCTCTATTTTTGACGATCTAGAAGGCTATGATTGGGTCTGTATTGACGATATTCACGCGATTATCAATCAGCCGAAGTGGGAAATGGCTTTATTCAATTTGTATAATCGATTGCATGAACAAGGCCGACGTTTAATTGTGACAGCAGATCGACCTCC
>JAIELR010000241.1 GCA_019752835.1 Gammaproteobacteria bacterium
TCTTAAAAGTTCGCATGACAACAGGGGGAAGGGTAAAATTTTTGACATAATTACTATATAGACGACCCCCAAATGTTTTTTTTCTCATCATTTAATTTGTTTGCTAAAACATTTTAAAGTTTTTTGTGAAAAAAAAATTATCTTATGCGCAATTATTTGTTTTTTTGGAGGATTTAAAACAAGCCAAATTTATCAGTTTAGAAAAACAGACAACGTTAAATAGAAAACATTTTGATATTTGTGTTAGGGAAAATCTGAGCAAAGCGAAGAAAACTCATCATATACACAAGGCCCAACGATGTTCTGATTTTAAATTGCACTACTACGTCAATACGTTAACACTAAGTGATGCTTATAGCCGCGTAGCGTAAATAAAACTATCCACTTCTTCCTCTGTTGTATCAAAGCTGGTGATAAGTCTTACCAAATGGGTATTTTCATCCCAGACATAATAGGGGGAAATTGCGGAGGTAGCTTTAATCAATTCGGGCGTGAAATGGGCAAATAGTTGATTAGTTTGCACAGGATGCGCCAGTCTAATTGAAGGATTATTTTTTAAACCTTCAGCCAAACGAATACACATATTATTTGAGTGGCTCGCATTTTTATGCCAAATAGCTTGTTCAAAATAGGGAATAAATTGTGCGGACAAAAACCGCATTTTAGAGGCAAGTTGTAAACCTTGCTTTTGAATATACTCAAATTCCTGAGCGATATCCTCGCGAAAGAAAATGATCATTTCGCCAAATAATAAACCATTTTTTGTGCCGCCAAAGGAAAGGGCATCGACACCAACATCAGCAGTCAAGTTTTTTAATGAGCAATTTAAACTTACTGCTGCATTGGCTAAGCGACAACCATCCATATGCAGCAACAAATCCAATTTTTTGCAGGTGGCTGAAATAGCCTGTATTTCTTCTATTGTATAGACGGTGCCATACTCAGTTGATTGCGCTATGCTGACAACACGAGGTTTATTAGCGTGGCATCCCCAGCGAACTACATTTGCATGAGCATCCTCAATCGTTGATGGTGTTATTTTCCCATTAGTCTCTGTAGTTGTTATCAACATAACGCCAGTCAAACTAACCGCGGCACCCACTTCTTGGGCGGCAATATGCGAGGTTTCGGCACAGATAACGGCATGGTGGCTGCGGGTCATTGCCTTCAAAATAAGCACATTGGCGGCTGTTCCATTAAAAACAAAATAAGGAATGGCTGTATTACCGAAATGTTCTTTGGCTAATTGAATCGCTTTTTCAGTGTATTTGTCTCCGCCATAGGCAGGGGCATGTTCATTATTTGCATCGATTATTGCCTGCATAATTTCTGGACAAACACCGGAGTAATTATCACTAGCAAAAGCTTTCATTTAGTTCTACCTTAGATAAAAAAAGATACTTTAAAATAAAATGACGAATTTAGAAAAAGTTTGCGGATACAAAAACACGTTAAAGCAATTCTTCTTTAGGCGGTACTAACGATAATAAATTATGGTCGAAACCGGGGTTAGCCAAATATTCTTTCGTTTTTCCATAATAGAGGAAACAGCCATGTATTTGGTTAGCATCCAATGAGTCTTCTTTTATTGAAAGGCCATCAAACTGCCCCTCAATGGCAGACTCTGGAACATAAACGTGCAAAATACATCGGGCGATACCCACAAAACGCATATAACCAAGTGCATTTTCTTTATCAAGAAAAACAGGTTTTTGACAGATATGTTTTATAATATAGTTTATTTGATCATCGAAGAGATGCTTGACCCGAATAGAGTTAATTTTCTGTCGAAAATCACAGATTAAATAAAGCTCGATATACCTCTGCGAACCTAAATTTGTATTCACTTTAACACGTCCTGATTAACGATTATTTCAATATACTCTTCGCACTTCAATTTTGACTCAGGCCATCCATGGCCGTCACCCCTTCGGGGCGGTTTGCAGCCGTCAAAATTGGCTATCCTGCCAATTTTTCGGCGTTGTTGCTGTTGACTTCTTGCCGTCCTCATGTACAGGAAGTACACTCCGGCGGCTCGAGTCAACAGCGCCTAGCCGAAAACTGAAGTGCTTTGGGTATATCTTTTGGTCTGCACACATCTTCAATGGCTAAAATGCAAACTTAATTTGAGTTTAGTTATTTTTTCTTAAACAAATATTAAGGAAAATTAATTTAATTAATTATGTTTTTGTATGAGACACTTTTTCGGCGTAGCCCTCAATCCGCGCGCACAGATGGTTTTTAAGCTTACGATGATCGTTAATCTATGACCTCAAAAAATGAGGAGATCTTTTCGCGGACTGAGGGACAATAATTCATTTCCCCTCAGTCCGCGTCAAGGCAGCAAAGAAGGCTACTTTCTACTTTGTGTTTTTCGATTCAATACGTCCTCTTGCTTCACCGAAACCAATGCGATAATTGTCACCTTGACAAAAAGCCGTCATGATTACCTCATCACCGTCTTCCAAATACATTCTTGTTTCACCTTGAGACAAAACAAGATTTTTTTTGCCTCCTTCAGTTATTTCAAGCAAGCTGCCAGCATTTTGAGGCTCTGGTCCACTGATAGTACCTGATGCAACTAAATCCATGGTTTCCATATTGCAGCCAGCAATGCTGTGATGTGCAAGCTGTTGTGCCATGGTCCAGTATAGGTATGAAAAATTCGATCGACTGATGACCATTGGCGTGGTCATTGTTGCTGTTTTGATGGCGACTTCCAAATGAATATCTAGGGTGAAATCTTGTTCATATTGCAAATAAGCTAAGGGATTAAGTTCTTGCTCGCGCGGTTTTATTTTAAAGGGTTCAAGCGCATCGAGTGTCACTACCCAGGGCGAGATAGTGGTTGCGAATGATTTGCTTAAAAAAGGTCCGAGCGGCACATATTCCCACTTTTGAATATCGCGTGCACTCCAATCGTTTAAAATCACTAAACCCAATATATGTTCATAGCTGTTTTCAATGTTAATGGGTTCACCGAGCGGATTGCCCTGGCCAATAAAAAAAGCCATTTCAAGCTCAAAATCTAACGCCCTGGTGGGTGCTAAAATCGGTGTAGTCTCATTAGGTGGCAAAATTTGCCCCTGTGGTCGCCTAATCTCATGGCCTGAGCAAACAATTGAGCTTGCTCGACCATGATATGCAACGGGCAAATGCAGATAATTAGGCAGCAAAGGCTGATCTTTATCTCTAAATAGACGCCCTACGTTGCGGGCATGATCGATGGATGAATAAAAATCGGTGTAATTTGGAATTTTTGCAGGTACATGCAGGAAAACATCGGCATAAGGATGAAAGGCTCTTTGGCAAAGGGCATCGTTATCTCTCAACGTAGGGTTATCGATACTCAAGATATATTGAAGTGTTTGTCTAATTTTTTTTTGTACGGTTTTGGGTTGGGCGGCAAAGAAGCTGAGTGTCGATTGGTTGAAAAGGGCGAGGGTTCTATCGTAACAATATTCAAAAAGTCCGAAAGTCTCAAGCTCAGCCAAGTCGATGACCGTATTGCCGACTATTGTTCCGACTCGTTTGTTGGGTGTATTCGCTGTGCTGAAAATGCCATAAGGCAAATTTTCCAGTGGAAACTCAGTTTGATGGCCAATAGGCAGAAACGATCTTAGGACATGAGGCATGCTGGTTTCCTTTCCAATCTCTAAAATTATCTAAAATTCTTCCCAAATCTCAATGCGTTTTTCTGTCTGGACGTTATCACGCTTAGCCGCAATGCTTTCGCCTTTTAAACGCTCGTCGCGTTGGCTCACTGATTCAGGTAATGCGGAACGTAAATCGGCCAATAATTCGTCAATTTCACTGACGTAATTCAATTTTTTATTCATGCTGCCCTCATAATCTATAGAAAAATTGATTATATACCATATATCGTAAATTTTGTTATACTTCTTAATGTCTTCCTTACCCTTATAAGAGCACTATGCTTCAAACATCCCCCCATCTTGCCGCACTTACGCCTACTGGCAATCTTGCGTGGCTCGATAAGTTCATTGAAAAAAAGACTGAGATAGAGGCTTGGTTTGTTGAGCAATTCAATAAGCATCTTGCGCCGCTTTATACCTCAGTTGATTTGCGCTTTTCTGGCCCCAAACTTGCACCTGTGGACACCAATTTATTTTCTGCAGGTTTTAATAATATTAGTAAGATGGATTATCCTTTGGCCGTTTCGGCGATAAAAAATGTCTTGCTGGTACGTGATTTGCCAAAAAAATGGTTATTGGTTCCTGAAAACCACACGCGAAATATTGCATATTGGGAAAATATTGCCATTATACAACAGTTATTTTCAGCCGCAGGCTGCACTATTCAGATTGGCAGTTTATTGCCTGAGTTGAGTACGAAAAAAAGCCTGAGCCTTGATTTTGGTAATATTGAATTGCATCCTTTAGGTCAGACAGAAAAGGGATTGGCTGCCAGTGGTTTTTACCCAGATGCTATTTTACTTAATAATGATCTTGCGGAAGGTGTTCCTCATTTATTTAAAAATTTGCCTCACCCTATTTACCCACCTACACACGTAGGTTGGCATAATCGACGAAAAAGTCATCATGCACGTCTTTATCAAGCATTTGCCCAGCAGTTTGCTGAACTTATTGGTATTGATCCTTGGTTGATTAGTACCCTGGAAACTACGCTCGATGATATAGATTTAGATGAAAACAATACCTTAGAAGCCCTGAAAAAAGAATCTGAAAAGCTGTTGATACAACTTAATGAACGTTACAAAAACGATCATATCGATCAAGCGCCTTTCTTAATGTTAAAAGCAGATGCGGGAACCTATGGTCAAGCCGTTATGAGTATTACTTCCGCCGATATTTTTTTAAGTTTAACGCGTAAACAAAAAGAAGAAATGCGCTTTACCAAAGGGAAACAACCTGTACGCTCGGTATTATTACAAGAGGGTGTTTACACGGTCGAATATTTTCCTGAGGATCATGCTGTTGCAGAGCCCGTTATTTATCTTATTAATGGTGAGGCGATAGGTGGTTTTTATCGAGTGAATAAGAAACAAAACGATCATGATAATTTGAATAAACCCGGTATGCGATTTGTTCCATTTTCCTTGACACAGCTATTGCAATCATCACAAGACTTGGATTATCGCCGTTGTTATGCTTATACCGTCATTGCCCGATTAGCGACGCTTGCGGCAGCAAAGGAAACAGAGGAACTCCTGGTATGAAAAAAAAGCTCGGTATTGTGATGGACCCTATCGAAAAAATTCAGATAAGCCATGATGGCAGTTTTTCGATGTTGTTGGCGGCTCAAGCGCGTGGCTTTGAGCTTTTTTATATGGAAGGTAAAGATCTCTACGCCCAAAATGGTATTGCATACGGTTCTGCGGCTAAATTACGCGTTGAGGACAACGCTGCACACTGGTTTGATTTGAGTCCACCCACCAATATAGCCTTAAATACACTAGATATTATCCTTATGCGTGTTGATCCCCCTGTTACGATGGATTATATCTATTTGACTCATTTATTGGAGTTAGCTGAAAAAAATGGGGTGCGTGTTATTAATGCACCTGCAGCGTTGCGTGATGTGAACGAAAAAAACTTTATTTTATGGTTTCCTGATTGTATTGCGCCGACCTTGATAAGTCGTGATTCCAAAATGATTCGAGCTTTCATTGCGGAACATGAAAAGGTGATTATAAAACCCCTGGATGGCATGGGCGGAAAAGGTATTTTTTATATTACCCCCGAAGATAAAAACGTGAGCGTTATTTTAGAAACGATGACCAACAATAATCGGTCCCTTATCATGGTGCAACGTTATATTCCCGAAATTGCTTTAGGTGATAAACGCATCATTTTAATCGACGGTGAGCCATTTCCTTACGCACTGGCAAGAGTTGCGGCACCGAATGAAATTCGTGCCAATATGGCGGCAGGCGGTAAGGGACATTGTGTACCACTATCCGCCCGTGATAAATGGTTATGCGAACGTATCGGTCCAACGCTTCGTCAAAAAGGCTTGTTTTTGGTGGGATTAGATGTCATAAAAGAGCAAATTCTCAAAGCGCACGTTGAACGCAGTCCTGAGGATGAGGTGGAAGATTTGGCGGCTCTAGATCATTTAGCCTATCAGGCAAACAGGAAGGAAGCCGCAAAACGCCTCAACCGCCCTCCA
>JAIELR010000049.1 GCA_019752835.1 Gammaproteobacteria bacterium
CAATTTTAAAGTGCATATTCTATGCTTTATCCTTTTGCCTTATCTCTTCATTGACCCTAATTTATAATTAAATTTCGTAAGGGTTTATAAATATGATTTTCTTGGCGTTTCAAAAAAATAACCGCCTTGCCACCCTCAGGGTGCACAAGCTCTACACGAGAAACACCGCTCCACCCGCCACGGCGTTTATTGGGTTCCTCAAACCAATCGGCTTTGAGGTTCCATAATTTTTCAAAATTATCCAAGTTATTGGCTTTTAATATAGCTTGCCAATTTTCATTCATATAATCTTTCATGCTTCTACTCTCTATGTCATCCCTTCAGGGAATAAAAATCTATACTCTTCGCACGTCAATTTTGACGGCTGCAAGCCGCCCCGAGGGGCGAGGGCCATAGATGGCCCGAGTCAAAACCGAATTGCTTTGAGTATACTTTATAATGGCGTGTCAAAAAACTTGTGATGTCTGCGTATAAAATGCTTAGCCTTCTTTTTGACGGCAAACCAATACTCAGAACGATCCTTTAATTCATCAACCCAAGGTTTATTGGCATAATAAGCCATAAACCGCAATATATCACGTTGCGTTACCCCAAAGTTGAGTATGGAATAATAAAGGCTTGCTAAATCTTTCCGTATCCAACGCAAGGGCGTTTTTTTACGTAAGCCCGCGCGATGAAGATCCATAATGGTCACATCAGGATTTTCTGTCAACGGTTGTGTGATCATAAAATGGCAAGCATACAAATCACGGTGATTAACGCCATTTTGATGCAAAGCTCGTGTAATCTCAGCTATTTTTTTTATTAAATTTTGTTTCGTTCGCCAAGACAGTTGATTACTTTTCCACTGCGTCGCAAGCGTGTCCATTCCTACTGCTGAAGGAATTTCATGAGTGATGACAAAGGAGCGTCTATTCAGTGGATTCAAGCCTGATGCACCAAAGCCAGCCACAATGGGTGCTTTAATATCTAACTCAGCCAAGCGCTTTAAAATGATGTATTCATTTTTCGCCCCTAAAATGGCGGGTCGGCCAGAAAAAATATTTTTGACGATATCCGTCCATGCGGCGCCATGATGCTTTTTAATAAAAAAATTAGCATCATTATGCGTAAACTTCAATGTTACACGCTGTTCAATTTGACGATATACCATACCCTCTGTTTGCATAATTTGATCAAAAAGGGGCAACGTCGTCCAGTAAGACAGCAAATCAGGCGTTAACTTTACCGATGCATTTTTTTGCTTTTTTAAGGGTAGCACGGTTATTAAGCTCATTGCACAACCCTTATACTCTTCGCACGTCAATTTTCGGCGTTGTTGCTGTTGACATCTCGCCGTCCTCATGCACAGGAAGTGCACTCCGGCGGCTCGAGTCAACAGCGCCTAGCCGAAAGCCGACGTGCTTTGAGTATATAATGTCGAGCAACTGGCTCAAAACCAGTTGCGGAGAAATCGTTGTAAAACAGGGTGGAAAATCCTTTTCGGTGACTTTTTTAATCTGGCATTGCTCTTGCATACAGGGCGCGCAATCGAACTTTGCGGATAAATGATATTGATTTCGACCCAAAGTGCCGGTGAGTGCTGGATTTGTGGGGCCATAAAGTGACACTGTTGGCGTACCAAATGAAGCCGCCAAATGCCCTAAACCGGTATCGACAGCAACACAGGCCGTCACTTTATGTAATAAACTTGCGAGTTGCGCCAGTGATAATTGAGGCAGCAAAACAGCACCTGAGGTCTCAGTAATGCGCTGAGCACGTTCATGTTCAGCGGGCGATCCCCACGGCACTAATACTGTCAATCCCGCCTTTTTAGCTAACTGCGCCAATTCATGCCAATAGGATTCTGGCCAGTGCTTGGTTGGCCAGGTCGTGCCGTGAAAAAACAGTATAGTATTCTTCTCGGCTACTAAAGGAAAATCACTATCTAAAGGTAAATCCACCACAGAATGGGGAGCATCGACGGGCATTTTGTAGCCTAGTGCTTTTGCCATTAATTCTCTGGTACGCGTGATGGCGTGTTGTGCAAAAAGAACGGTATATTTTTTATTGTAAAACAGGGACGCAATGGGCTCACGTGCCGAACGAAAATCAGCACCCGCACGAGGTCCTTTTGCAAATCGTGTAATAACTCCACTTTTAAATAAGCCTTGCGCATCGATGATGAGATCGTACTTATCTTCACGTAAGCTTGAAATAAACGATTTTATTTCTTTCAATGAACGCAACCAACCTTGTTTGCGCCAACGTCGTAATGCAACGGGTATCACTTTTTTCACATTGGGCAACCAACGTGGAATTTCTTGAAAACCTTCCTCAACCACCCAATGAAACTCAATGCCTACGATCGCATTGGCCGCATCCGTAATGGCTGGCAATGTGTGAATAATATCACCCATAGAAGAAGTTTTTACAATCAACACCTTCATACTCTTCACACTCTTCACACTTCAATTTTCTGCGTTGTTGCGGTTGACTGCTGTAGGGGTCGGCCCCCGTGCAGACCCGAAGACGGACAATCACCGGGGGTTGCCTCTACGTCAACCGCGCCTAGCCGCAAATCGGATTGCTTTGAGTATAACACCTCTTCCAACGCGGTTTGCACTCGCTCAGGAGGAAGTTGTTTTAAACAATTTAAATGGGTCAGTGGGCATTCCCGTTTAAAACAAGGACTGCAACTCAAACCCAAACGAACGATTTGAACTTTATCTGACAAAGGAGGCGTAAAGCGAGGATCAGAAGAGCCATAAATAGCCACCAATGGCCGATCCAATGCAGCTGCGATGTGCATCAGCCCGGAGTCATTACTTACCACCGCTTCTGCTTCGGATAACAAATCGATAGCCTCTGCTAAACTCGTTTTTCCTGCCAAGTTAGTGCATTGCCCGTTGGTTGCTTTGTTAATGTCTTCACAGACAGCAAAATCATTTTTCGAACCAAACAAACAAACCTGGCCGCCTTTTGCTAGCCATGCATTGGCAATCTCGGCATAGTAATTCTCAGGCCAGCGCTTGGCAGGCCCAAACTCTGCGCCTGGGCACAAAGCCAAAATAGAAGTTGCGGCCATTAATCCAAATTTTTCTTTGGCTGCATTGACTGTTTCAGGCGAAACACGCAACTTGGGGCGCGGATACGGTTGTGTTAACAGCTGATCATTCGGCAAGGCCAGTGCCATAAAACGCTCTATCATGAGCGGATACTGTTCTTTATCCAAGACGCGTATATCATTTAAGACCAAAAAGCGTAACTCACCGCGCCAGCCAATGCGCTTTGGAATCTTCGCAAACCAGGGAATAAGGGCTGATTTAAAGGAATTAGGCAGTACATAAGCAACATCATAATTACCTGATTTCAGCTGCTGGCCTATTTTTTTTCTTGCAGCCAATAATAATTGCCCGTGCCCGATAGGCATAGAAATAGCTTGATTAACCTCAGGCATACGCTCGAGCAGAGGACGGCTCCAGTCAGGTGCAAGCACATCGATAACGGCAAGAGGGTCTATTTCCTTCAACTTGGTAAATAGAGTTTGAGCCATTACCATGTCCCCCACCCACGAAGGACCGACTATCAATATACGTTTTGGATGTTGTTCTGCCATTCGATTACCTTTATGTCTTAATCTATTAATGTATAAATTGCACCGCAATAAGGGCACGTTGCCTGCCCTGTTTTTTCAATCGGTAAAAAAACCTTGGGGTGCGCATCTTGCAAACGCATGGATGGCATGGGACAGGAAAGTGGCAAATTTGCGCGCGTGACTTCGTAATAACGTGACGCACAGGCTGTTTGCAATGATTGTTCCGGCATAGGGCCTTCCGTTTTAAATGAAAAAGAGGAGCGTAACTGTACCATATGCCCAAACAAAAAGCACCTATTGCATAGCTGCGGGGCGGCGCTGTAAAGGCAGCCCCCTGTGACTTCGGGCTGTTTGTAGGAACAGCCCCCCGTGGCTGCCCGTGACTTTAATGAAGTTGGGCATTTGGTTCACGGGCCAAAATGGCAGCAAAACCTTACTCCGATCTAGATCTGTGTATTATCTCCCCACCCTCTTTCATCCTCTGTTCTGGGTGACTTAGGTCATGCACCTAATACGGGACCGAAAAATGGTCAAATCAATCGGTTTGAAGCAAAAAAAGTCAACGTGAGATACCGCGAACAAGTCGCGGTATGTTGAGAAACAAACAAGAAAGTTTTTATTTATCAAACAAAGATGTATGTGAATTGGGATTATTTTCTTCTTGTTTCAGACGTTCTGCTTTTTTGGGTTTAAATAGAGTTGTAAAAACAGCTGTTGCAGCAGAATTGAATGTTTTTTGATACTGGCCAGACAGCGTTGGTTTAACCGTTTTGCCTTTATAGGCACTCATTTCCCCAACGTCACGACCAATTTTAGCAGAGCCAACGGGGGCTGCAATGCCCAAAATAACTAATAATGTGCCTGTTAAGAAAGGTAAAGTGCCGATACCTCCAGTTAAAACACCTATGGTAACAAGAGTTCCAATAAAAATACTGCCTCCTACGATGACGCCAGCTGCAGTACCAATATTCTTTTTGGTTTGTGTACTCCAATGAGAATTGTAATGAACTTCTTTGTCTAGATCTGTTTTCGTTTTTTCCAGGATTTCCATGTCAGGTTGGCGGTCCTGTATAATAGCATCAACAGGTTCGTGAAAATGTTTAAAAATCACACCGGCCTCTTTGACAGTAAAATCAGAACCATCTACCACGGTTTTAATCAGCTTATTCACATGGTTATTTACCCATTCATTATCTGATTTAAGAGTTTTATTTTCTATCGTGCCTGTCTCATCATTTTGTTCTGAGACTTTTACAAATAGCGTGAGCGCCTTGACTCCTTTAAATAGTTTATCAAAATCTTGTTCTTCAACATAACGAAGTGATTCATTAGAATCATCAGAAACAATCATATTATCAATAAAACTAGTTAAGCAATTGTGGCTCTTACTTAAAATCCAATCAAAAATGACTTCAGATTCTTTAAAAGAAATATCTGCATTCCAAACTACGGCTTGTACCAGCTTTTTTAACGCATCTGTTTGAAACACCTCTGAACTAAATTTCAGTAATAGCTCATATGCATTTAAAGCTTTAATGAAAGCAAGCGATTGATCCTTAGATGCATTCATTAATTTGGTGTTATCGTTATGAGTTACATATTGAAATTCGGGAAATAAGTTACGATAATTCTCCCAAGTTTGGAGCCATTCATGCGGTAGCTGCTCATTCCCGTAAGGACCGAAAGCAGAAAGTCCAGGGTGATTAAATAAATCGGTAGCATACCTTAAATTAAGGGTATTCTTTTTGTTAAAATCATCATCCAGTTGAGAAATTTCACCCGGTAAAATGCTGTTGGTACAGATATCATCGAATGGCTGTGGTGCATAAATATGATCAATGTGCATGGCGGGACGAAAACGGTAGAAAATATCTCGTTGTTGATCTGGCATGCTCTCAGGTGGACGAGCAATTTCGGCTGCTGTAAAAGGCAAGCCTGTTTGAGGATTATACTGAATTGTTCTAGCTTGTTGAGTGGTTTGAGTATGGGGATGATAAGCAAATGCAGCATCGATTTTGTGCCCATGTTGTATAGGGTATTCTGGCGTAAAACCTCCCGGGGCAACGCTTGTAGCGCTATATTCAAGAGGTGTGCCTGGCGCACTCGAAACAGCAGCATTAAAATCACCGATAGTAACATTGGTTGTATCATCCGTAACCTCAGCCTTTTTTCGATTTTGAAACAGAAAGCTTAAAATGCTTTTCTCATGCTTTAATGGAGTATGCTGAAAAGCAGCATGAACATTTCGGATACATAATTTTTCACCTGATTTTAAAGTAAGGTGGTTTTGCCAACTGTCGATGGTTCCATAATGTGTGCCCCGTGCATAATTATTTGCACTAAATTTGTTTTTGCGCACGAGAGTAATATTGGCACCAGCATCAGCTACTTTTTCTTTACCTGCGTTATATTTATCAACTTCCATGGTGACTTCATATTGGTCCCCAATCACGGCCAATATTTCCTTAAGCAAGCCTTTGTCAGCTGTAATTTCCTGCAAGGTAATTACATCAGGCGAGGCATTGTTAGTCATTCGTTTTA
>JAIELR010000056.1 GCA_019752835.1 Gammaproteobacteria bacterium
CGTTTGCAGCCGGATTGTTTTGAAGAAATTATTGCCTTGGTAGCCCTCTTCCGTCCCGGCCCTCTCCAATCAGGCATGGTGGATGATTTTATTGATCGTAAGCATGGACGCGCTAAGGTGGTTTATACCCATCCCGATTTAGAGCCCATTTTACGACCGACGTATGGCGTTATTCTTTATCAAGAACAAGTGATGCAAATTGCGCAAGTCTTAGCCAACTATAGCTTGGGTGGTGCGGATCTTTTACGACGCGCTATGGGCAAGAAAAAAGCTGAAGAAATGGCGCAACAGCGAGAATTTTTTGTTAACGGCGCCGTCGCACGCGATGTTGATGCTCAAGTTGCCAGCGATATTTTTGATTTAATGGAAAAATTTGCTGGTTATGGTTTTAATAAATCGCACTCTGCAGCTTATGCCTTGGTGGCTTATCAAACTGCCTGGCTAAAAACACATTATCCCGCCGAGTTTATGGCCGCCGTTTTGTCATCAGACATGGATAATACCGATAAAATTGTGATTTTTGTCGATGAATGCAAACAAATGAATCTGAACTTATTCCAACCCAATATCAATGAGGGGATGTATGCTTTTCGAGCCGATAAGAACGATAGCATTATTTATGGCCTAGGGGCGATAAAAGGCGTGGGCGAAGCGTTGGTCAACAATTTGGTTACCGAGCGCGAAAAAACGGGTCCCTATAAAAACTTATTTGATTTTTGCCGCCGAATTGACTTAAAAAAAGCGAATAAACGGGTATTTGAAGCACTCATTAATAGTGGTGCCATGGATTGTTTTAAAGTCGACCGTGCAATGCTTTTTGCAACCATCAACAAAGCCGTGCAATTAGCAGAAGTCACTTTACGTAATGCCTCACTGGGACAAGCTGATTTATTTGGTTTTGATGAAAGCCTTCAAGCAGAAGAAGAAACCTATGTGAACGCTTTACCTTGGCCTAAAACCGAATGCTTACAGCGTGAAAAAGACAGTTTGGGTATTTATTTTTCCGGTCATCCTGTCGATTGTTATCGTGATGAAATTATTGCATTTACAGATATGCAAGCTATTACAGAAGGTATTAATATTGGCAAAAATGCAGTGGTTGCAGGATTTGTTTCCAGCATGCGCACCCTCATGACTAAGCGTGGTGATCGCATGGCCTTTGTCGGTTTGGACGATGGAAAAACTAACATAGAACTCGCGGTATTTTCAGATGTTTTGCAACAAGCGCAAGAGCCGTTGTCGAGTAATACCTTATTAATTGTCGAGGGCGAGGTGAGTACCAATGAGTTTAATGAGGGTTTGCGCATGAGTGCTCGCCGCATTATGACGATTGAAGAGGCCCGAGAGGCTTTTGGTGAAGAAATACAACTTGCGCTTGAGCCAAAATTAGTGACATCAGAATATCTACAAAAACTGCAACTCTTGCTTAAGCCGCACATGGGTGAAGGCTTGTCTTTAGCAATTCACTATAAATCCCCCGCCGCATCATGCCGTATTCCCTTGAAAAAATTGGGCCGAATAAAACCGAGTGATGATTGTTTAAATCAATTACGTGCGTTGTTTGGTGAAACAGCGGTTAAGATTGTGTATGCGGCTCGGTAGCGGAAATTCGAATGGTGTTTTGTAAAACAACGGCGCCCGTTTGCTCAATGATATCAACATACCACCGCGTTATTCCGTACGAGCATCGGGAGTTTGAATCTCTCTGAACGCGGCATATTATTCTTCGGCACCCTCAACCCAATTTTCAATGATTAAGTCAGGAACTCTGGAAAACTCTTTTACATTATTGGTAACTAATATCGCATTAATTGATTGCGCATGTGCAGCTATCATTAAATCCAACGCACCGATAGGCATCCCTTTTTTCTCAAGTACGGCCCGAATATGACCATAACAACGAGCAGATTCATCATCAAAGGGTTGAATATCTAAGGGTACACTGAAATGTTCTAAGGCAAGCTGATTTTTTTCACAATGTTGGCTTTTTTTTATGCCATACATCAATTCAGCGAGCGTGACTGATGAAATACAAATGTCCCCAATTTTTAAAGATTCAAATTTTTTAAGTACCTTTTGAGGACGTTTTTTAATAAGATAAATACAAATATTGGTATCTAACATATATTTCATTAGAACATATCGTCCCTTTGTTGTTGATCAGGTTGCTCTCTTGTACTCATAAAATCATTCGAAAATTCATTTAAACTCGCAAAAAAAGTATTCCAAGGATGTTCAGTAGAGAATAAAATAGTTAAATCCCCCACCTGCTTAATAAACACTTCGTCGCCTCTAAAACGAAATTCTTTAGGTAATCGTACGGCTTGGCTTTGACCATTTTTGAATAATTTAGCTGTTTTCATTGTTCAACCCCATTAATATATATTCATAAGTATATACTATAAATTCATTTTTTCAAGTTCTCCCATTTAGATTCCGTGTCTCTCGCCGAATCTATTTCAGCGCATTTATCTCCACCTCACGCGGCGTTCGCATGGAATGACGCTGAGGTTTTGGGGATTCTGTTTGTGGTATCAAAAAAACACCCGCCATTTTATCGTTTACTTTATAAGTTCAAAAAAACACCGCGTCATTCCGTACGAAAGTCGCGCGCAAAGGTGAAAAAATTACTGAACTTAATACGACTTGAGATACGGAATCCAAGTGGAAAATGTCGAAATAGCAAATAAGCGTCTTGAAAAACCCACTCCGTGTAGGCTTGGCAAAATCTGAGCTCTATTTTTTCAAGTTCTCCCATTTGGTTTCCGTGTCTCTCGCCGTATCTGTTTCAGCACACTTATCACCACCTCACGCGGCGCTCGCACGGAATGACGCTGGGATTTTTTGTATTCTGTTTGTGGTATCAAAAACCCACCCCGTCATTTTATCGTTTATTTTATAAATTTAAAAAACCACCGCGTCATTCCATATGGAGGCCGCGTACCTAGGCCATAAAAACCTCAAGATGCTATACGGCCGGAAATACGGAACCCAAATGGAAAATATCGAAACAACAAATAAGTCTCTTGAAAAATCTAAACCAATACCCTATTCCACGGCATCGCGATAATATGTGGATTCAGGCGATAACAGTTTTGCCCCGCATATAAGATAAGTGCAGGTGCAATATCCATGCCTGGATATGAATCTCGAAATGCCATAATCCCGCGACCATCATTTCCAGATAAGGTCGCTTTGCACTTTATCTCTATGGGATAAAAACGAGCATTCAGCTCAAGAATGAGATCGACCTCTGCACCAGCATTGGTACGCCAATGATAAAATTTTGGTGCGAGTGGCAAACTGGTCGACAGATTCAACAGCATATTCACACAAAAACTTTCAAATAACGCACCTAATAAAGGATGGCCTGCTAAGGCTTCAGGTGTTGATATACGTTGTAGATAACAAGCCATGCCCGTATCTGTAATATAGCCTTTTCGTTTTTTGCTGAGTCGCTTGATAGTATTGCCATGGTACGGCCATAGCTCTTGCCATAAATAGCTATAAGTCAATACATCGAGCCAATGAGCTGCTGTGTTTTGTGCCAATCCAATTTCACGCGCCAACTGTGCATGATTGATTTCCTGGGCAGTTAAGGCTGCACATAAGCCTAAAAACCGACTAAATTCATGTAAATCACGAATATTGCCGAGCAGACGCACATCACGCTCAATATAAGTTTGCAAATATGAGGTATAAAATTCCGGCACAATATGGGCGGGCAAGTCGTTTACGGCAGGGAAACTACCTCGCCACAACTGGGCATATAATGTTTCAGTGCTCGGTAAAATTTGGACAGGATCAAGCAACACACTTTCAGGATTAGTGAGATAAGCACCCAGCCAATTGTTGTTTGTCATATCAGCAAGTTCAAAGGATGTCATACCTCCAAGATGTAGTATAGCAGCTCGCCCCGCCAGACTTTCCGCAGTAGCTTTAAGTAAACTAAAGTTTTGCGAACCGGTTAAAAAATATTGACCAGCACTGGGCGATTCATCTACTTTACGTTTAATCGCTGCGAGCAATTCAGGTACAAATTGAATTTCATCCAAAATCACGGGCGGCGGAAAGTTTGCCAAAAACAAATCCGGATCGCTTCTTGCGCCAAACAGATCTTGAACGGGATCAAACACGATATGTTTTAATGTTGGAAACAAATGAGTCAGCAAGGTACTTTTACCCACCTGACGAGAACCAGTCAAGATAATAACCTTAAAATACTGGCTTAAATCGAGTAATTTTTGCTCTAAATGGCGAGAATGGTACATTCAACTTCCCTAACAGTATTAGTCTAATACTACAATACTGTTAGGGAAGTGTAAAGGTGCCTTTATTTCATATTTTAAAAAATGCTTTCTATACCCATCGCACCTGAAGATGCGATGGGTATAGTTAAACTAAGGGCTTAAAGATGGATCTATAGGGGAAAACTTAAATATAAAATCGTCATCGCTGTCGTTTTCACTATTGTTTTTGCTATTGTTTTTACTGCTGTAATTAGAGTGATTCAAAGAGTTCGAGGCATCGCTTAAATTATTATCTTTGTTCAAATAAGAGGGTATTTTTACTATTTTCTTTGATTCTTGGGGAGAGCCTGGCTGTAATGAGGAATCTGCTCCTGGAAAAAAAGAAAAAATGGAATCCACATTCGTATTAAAATCTAGGTTAGGGCTTTTTAAGGGTTCTGTTTTTTGTTTAGTACTTACTTGGCGAGCCCCTCCAACAATCAAGCTTATCTCTTCTTTATGCTCATTTTTTCGAGGGGCTGGGGGTGTTTTTTGCCAATGACTCATATTGTCATTGCTGAGATTCAATGTCACTAAGTCCTCAATAAGAATGTTACTTGAAGATTCATTACCAGAATTAGAATTATTGGAAATAGGCGATTCTTTGCTAATAAGTTTACTCAGTCTTTTTTTTACAGCCTTCATTCTTGAACTCTCTTTTGTTTTTTTGTCATTATTGTCTATATAATAGTGAGTTTTTGAGAGAAGTTGAATACATACTCTTCGCACTTCAATTTTTTGCTGAGGACGGATCGAGTCAACAGCGCCTAGAAAACCGAATTGCATTGAGTATAAAAATGGCGCGCCCAGAGAGATTCGAACTCCCGACCACTTGGTTCGAAGCCAAGTACTCTATCCAGCTGAGCTATGGGCGCAATAGTTCATGAAAAAAATGTAATGTGGGTAATTATACTCAAAACGCATGAGTATAATTGATTGATATGAATATGGCGCGCCCGGAGAGATTCGAACTCCCGACCCCCTGGTTCGTAGCCAGGTACTCTATCCAGCTGAGCTACGGGCGCAATACATACTGCACGCAATTGAATCTGCGGCGTTGTTGCTGTTGACTGTTTGTAGGGGTAGGCCCCCGTGCCTACCCAAAGACGGGCAACCACAGGGGGTTGCCCCTACGTCAACCGCGCCTAGCCGCAAATCCAATTGCGAGCAGTATCAATTTCTCTTTATACATCCCTCTTTTCCGTAAAAAATTAGGAGTCCGCATTATGCAGAAGAGGGATTAAGCTGTCAAGCGATTTGTGCCTTCGCTTGCTCAACGATAGTCGCAAAAGTCACCTTATCATTCACCGCCAAATCTGCTAAGACTTTACGATCAATATCAATAGATGCTTTTTTCAATCCATTCATGAACTGGCTGTATGTCAGGCCTAAACTGCGTGCACCCGCGTTAATACGAGCAATCCACAAAGCGCGGAATTGACGTTTACGTTGACGACGATCGCGGTAAGCATATTGACCTGCTTTGATAACCGCTTGCTTGGCTGAGCGATACGTGCGACTACGCGCACCTCGGTAACCTTTAGCCTGAACTAATATTTTTTTATGGCGGGCACGGGCTGTGACCCCACGTTTTACTCGTGACATAGTGAAATTCTCCTATTGATTAGCTACCGTGAAGCATTCGTTTTGCTGCTACAACATCACATGCCTTCATAACACCCATAGTACGCAAATGTCGTTTGCGCTGAGTCGGCTTACTTGTCAAGATGTGATTACGATTGGCTTTACGGAATTTCACTCCGTTCCCGTTCCCGCGCACTTTGAAGCGCTTGGCGGCGCCTCGATGGCTTTTTAACTTTGGCATA
>JAIELR010000047.1 GCA_019752835.1 Gammaproteobacteria bacterium
CCCGTGGTTGCCCATAGACGGGTAGGCACGGGGGCCTACCCCTACAAAGATATTTTGAAGGAGTGTTAATTCATGAGTAAATTCAAGTATAAGTCGTGGGTCGGGATTGCGTCTTTTGCAGCGGGCCTCTTTTATGTCACTTCCAGCTTGGGGGCAGGAGTTGATAATGCGACCCTCAAGGGTATTCAATCGTATGTAAAAGACAATACTAAGGCTCAAATAGCGTTATTAAATCAATTAGTTGAAATTAACAGTGGTACGACCAATCTTAAGGGCGTGCATCAAGTGGGGGCTGTGTTGGAGCCGGAATTTCAGGCGTTGGGGTTTAAAACCTATTGGGCAGAGGAGCCTGTGAGTATGCAGCGGGCAGGGACTTTGATTGCCGAATTGCCAGGCAAAGGACCGGCAATTTTGTTGATTGGGCATTTGGATACGGTTTTTCCGGCGGATAGTCCTTTTCAGCATGTGACACGAGAGGGTAATGATGAAAAAGGCCCGGGTGTTTGTGATGATAAGGGCGGCGATGTGGTTATTTTATACGCATTAAAGGCGCTGAATGCTGCACATGCTTTAGAGGGAAAGCATATTATTGTTGTGCTGACGGGTGATGAGGAAAACTCTGGAAAGCCGAGCAGCATTTCGCGTAAGCCGTTAATAGACGTGGCACACAATAGTGCTATTGCGCTTGAGTTTGAAGGGGCATTGACGCTTAATTCGGTAACCATTGCTCGGCGTGGTATTGAAGACTGGACGCTGACGACTACCGGAAAGACAGGCCATTCATCCGGTATTTTTCAAGCTCGAGATGGAGATGGGGCTATTTTTGAGATGGCGCGTATTTTAGATAATTTTAGGACAACATTTAGTAAACAGGCGCATTTAACGGTAAATCCTGCGATTATTCTGGGTGGTACGCAAGTCAGTTTTGATGATCATGATTCAGATGGAACGGCGGCGGGCAGGGCTAATGTCATTGCCGCAAAAGCGATTGCGCAAGGGGATATGCGATTTATGACCGATGCTCAGCGAGTGTCGACCGAGAAAACGATGCGCCAGATAGTGAGTCAACATTTGCCGATAACCTCTGCAACCATCAGTTTTCTGGCAGGTATTCCGGCTATGCCGCTTTCAGCGGGCAATCAACAATTATTGGCGCAATACAGTCAGGTCAGCCAATTATTGGGGTATGGCGCTGTGACCGCGGATGATCCGGATGCGCGGGGGGCGAGTGATATTTCCTATGTGGCGGGGATAGTGTCGGCTAATCTTGCGGGATTAGGGCCGATATGCCATCAACCGCATTCGCCAGATGAGAAGATTGATCTTCATTCAATAAGCGTAGAGACAGAAAGGACTGCGGTGTTTATTTTGGGGTGGAAGGGGTAAGTTTTTTTATAGGCGATAGCAGTCCCGGATTGCGTCACGCTTCATCCGCGTTACACTTATACTCAAAGCAATTCAATTTTCGGCTAGGCGCAGTTGACTCGAGCCGCCGGAGTGCACTTCCTGTGCATGAGGACGGCGAGACGTCAACTGCAACAACGCCGAAGGTTGAATTGCGCAGAGTATAACTAAAAACTCTCATCAGTCTCAACAACATCCTGAAAGCCCTGCAATTCTTGTGAACGGCTAGGATGACGAAGTTTGCGCAACGCTTTTGCTTCAATTTGACGGATACGCTCACGGGTAACATCAAATTGTTTTCCGACTTCTTCCAAGGTGTGGTCTGTGTTCATATCTATACCAAAACGCATGCGCAAGACTTTAGCTTCGCGCGCGGTGAGTGATGATAAAACGCGTTGCATGGATTCACGTAGGCCTTCGATGGTTGCTGCTTCCAACGGAGAAATCGCTGAGTGATCGATAATAAATTCACCTAAGCTGGTGTCATCATCATCGCCAACCGGTGTTTCCATCGAGATCGGTTCTTTGGCAATCTTTAAGACTTTTCGAACCTTATCTTCCGGCATATCAACGCGACGACTCAACTCTTCAGGTGTTGGTTCAACGCCTGTTTCTTGCAGCATTTGTCGCTGTACACGGGTTAGTTTATGTATCGTTTCTATCATATGAACAGGAATACGAATGGTACGCCCTTGATCTGCAATCGCACGAGTGATGGCTTGACGTATCCACCAGGTTGCATAAGTAGAGAACTTATAACCGCGACGGTAATCAAATTTGTCGACGGCTTTCATAAGACCGATATTGCCTTCTTGGATTAAATCGAGGAATTGTAAGCCACGATTGGTGTATTTTTTGGCAATCGAGATAACCAACCGTAAATTTGCTTCAATCATTTCCGTTTTAGCACGTCGGGTTTTATCTTCGCCGACTATCATACCCCGGTTAATTTCTTGAATTTCGGCAATGCCTAACCCGCTTGATGATTCGATCCCAGTAATTTTCTTTTGTGCGCGGATAATATCCTTTTTGAGTTTTTCAAGCGTAGCTGAATAAGGCTTGTTTTCAGCAATATGTTTATCTACCCACGTGTAATCAGTCTCGCTTCCACGAAATGACTTGATAAATAGTTCGCGTGGCATCCGAGCTTGTTTTAAACAAAGTGCGATAACTTGGCGCTCTTGTACACGCACATTTTCCAGAAGAGTGCGTAACTCTTTAGCGATACGATCAAAATGTCGCGGTACTAATTTGAATTTAACAAACTCTTCGGCTAACTCTTGGCGGCGCGCGACGGATGTTTTATGGCTCTTGCCGTGTTTGGCTTCAGCCTCGACCGTCATATCATACAAGCCGCGTAGCTTGTCAAAACGCTCGCGAGCTATTTCGGGATCAGGTCCCGACTCTAGCGGACTTGCAGCACCATCAGTGCTGTCTTCGCCTTCTTTTTCGCCGATGACATCATCTTCAACATCCGCTGCGATAATAGGTTCAGCCTCTTCATCCTCTAAAACAATGTCTAAAAGTGGTTCGGCTTCAGCAATAACAGGCTCTTCATCAGTGAACCCAATAAGGAGATCACTCAAGCGGCCTTTTTCAGCAACAATACGGTCATACTCTTGTAATATATCAGAGACAATGCGTGGATGTTGAGCAAGCGCTGCCAGGCTCATCTTCAAGCCTTCCTCAATGCGGCGCGCAATCACGATTTCGCCCTGACGGGTCAAGAGTTCTACCGAGCCCATTTCGCGCATATACATGCGGACAGGATCATTAGTGCCATGAATTTTACTGACATCATGGGTACTTGAATAATCTTGTGCTGCTTGCTCCGCCGCCTCAGCCGCTTCATCTGACGTAACGGGCTCTGTCCACTGTAATGTGTCAAGATCAGGTACCTGTTCAACGATCTGAATAGCGAGAGTATCTCGTAACATAATCACAAATTCATCGTAGCGCTCACGATCGTCGATGATTTCCGGCGGCAATTGATCACTCAGCTCAGCATAGGTAAGATATCCTTGCTCTTTACCTTTGCGAATGATCAACTTTAACTGTTCTTCTACGGACATAATAAAGTCACCGTTTATAGGGTTAAACAAAAAATAAACATAACATTGGAATTTACTCTCTGAGGGTTTTTGAGGAGCGGAAAACTCGCCCAATACTAAGAGAGCCGGGATTGTAGACTATTTTTTTGAAAAAAACCAGCACAACGAGTATATTGTAGCACTTAATTAGAGGTCTATAGGGTGATGATGAGGATACGGGAAGCAATTGGCTTATTTTTATGCTTACTGCTTTGCAGTACGGTTGCTTTCGGCTGGTCAATTCCCTTTATAAACGGCAATCATGGTAAGAAATCCGTAGCAGAGGCGAAAGGCGAAAAAATAAGTTTTAAGATTGACGGACTTTCAGAGAATGCTACTAAGAATGCGATGGATTGGCTCCAGCTCGATCAAAAACGCATAAATCGTCCTTTGACCACCGATGACGTAAAAACACTCTATGCCAATGGCGGTAGCAGTATTTTACAGGCAGCTCAGCCTTTTGGTTTTTTCAAAGCAAAAATTATCCGCAGTAGTCTAAAATCAACGGGGCAGCATCAATGGACTGCTCAATATTATGTCACTCCGGGCGTCCCTCTACGCGTGACCTCCTTTTCCATTGTGCTGACTGGCGAGGGGGCAAACCAACCATTTTTTCACGATTATTTGAAGAAGTTGCCGCTAAAGCAAGGGCAAGTCTTACAAACAGAAAATTATAATACTATAAAAAAAACCGTAAACAATATTGCTACGCAGCACGGTTTTTTATCCGGTCACTTTACTACAAATGTCATTAAGATCGATTTAGCCAGCTATACCTCTGATATTGAGCTTGTGTATGATACGGGGCCGCAATATTATTTTGGACAGGTTTTTTTCAAAAAAAACTCATTAAATAATGGATTTCTACAACGCTTTGTTCGATTTAAACAAGGCCAACCGTATTCGCCTGATGCATTATTGACCTTGCAACAAAACTTGAGCACTACCCCTTACTTTAAATCAGTCGATGTTGAGCCTGGCACTCAAAATGAACAAACAAAACAAGTGCCAGTCAATGTTACGTTGACCCCAAGTAAATCCCAAAAATATAATTTTGGTATTGGTTATGGAACCGATACCGGTATCCGCGGCACCGTTGGCTGGACCTTTCCACGGGTTACAAAAGACGGGGATTATTTTGTAACGAATTTACAAGCCTCTCAAATCCAAACGAATTTAGAGGCGCGTTATATCATGCCAGGGTCTGACCCTACCACGCAGCAATACTATATTGCCGCGAGCATCACACAAGAGTCGCCCAATACCAGTGAAGGCCATACGGAAAAACTCAGGGTTGGAAAAAGTGATGTTTGGTATGGTTGGAAAGCAAACCTTTCGCTAAGTGAACAATTTGATCAATATAGTTTACGTGGGGATCCTTGGTTAAACAGCTATTTGCTTTTACCTGAGTTAAGTTTAACCAAATCGGTGTTCGATGATCCGATTTTTCCAATGTCAGGGCATAGTTTGAGCTTTAAATTGCGCGGAGCTGCTGAGCCCTTATTATCAAGCACGAGTTTTGTTCAGAGTGAATTGGCGGGCAATTATATCTTTAGCCCCACATCATCGAGTCGATTGTTAATCCGTGGCGATCTCGGCCTGACGGTTGTTAACGATATCAATACCATTCCGCTTTCCTTACAATTTTTTGCGGGGGGCAGCGATAGTGTTCGAGGTTATAGCTACCAAGAATTGGGGCCTGGGAAATATCTATTAGTGGGTAGTGTTGAATATCAGCATGAAATCATTGAAAAATGGTATGCTGCCATTTTTTATGATGCAGGTAATGCCGTGAATAGTCTGACTAATCCAGAAGGCACGGCGGTGGGTGTTGATCAGCCCAATATTAATTTATCAGCACTTTTGAAACAATGCGTAGGGATTGGTGCTGTCTGGGCATCGCCGGTAGGACCGATGGAGATAACACTTGCAAAGCCGTTGAACGATTCGAGTAAGTCAGTGAGCATACAATTTAGCATGGGAACAGGGCTATGAGAAAAGTGATTTTACGCACGATAATAAGCCTATTGGTTATGCTAATAAGCGTGCTCGTAAGTGTGCTAGTTTTTTTTACATGCACACAGGCAGGCTTACAATTGCTGCTTCGTTTCGTCAGTCACCAGACGTCGCAGCAATTTCAAGCGCAGGCTATCAGTGGTCACTTACTAGGAAAGATGCACTTAAAAAATATACGCTATCACCAAGATAAACTTCAGTTAGCCATTGATGATTTAGTACTTGATTGGCATATTAAAACACTATTTCCTTTCACAATTGATCTTTCAACAGGCAATTTGACGAGTGTGGCTGTGAGTTACCCACAGCCTCAGGAGTATCGCATTCAGCAAATGCAGGTGAGTGGCCAAATTATCGGTGTAGTCTCTAAGCCACGGCAATTAACGTGGAATTTAGCACTTAGTGCCAAGCAAATTAATCTTGCCGCGGTTAAGGAAAGCAATTTATCACTAGAAATTCAAAGTACAGGCCTAATTACATCAAGCCAGCATCAGTATCTTGTCAACTTGCAAAGTCTTACCGGACACATTAAACAATTCCCA
>JAIELR010000050.1 GCA_019752835.1 Gammaproteobacteria bacterium
TGACTTGATTTCAATTCTTCCATAGCTACAAGAATATCTTGTGCGAACTGATATGATACTCCAGGATTTTCTTCTAAAATTTGACCTGTTTTTGCCCCATGCTCAATTTGCCCAGCAGTTGAGCGATGAAAGATTTTTGCGTAGGTACGAGCTTTAGAAATGAGCTCATCTGACACTTTAACTGCGCTTGACATTTTTATTATCCTCTTAAATTATTTACCCAGGTATACCATAAAGGTTTCTAAATGCAACCAAATGCTTCAAAATGTAGCTTCTCCGATAGAGAGCAGGGTAAGAGAGAGACTGGCCTCTTCTCAGATGTTTTAGCTATCTAACATGTTTTTGTATATTAAAAAACTATATTAATAATAGGCTTACACACTGCCAGAGTAATGTGGTAAAATTAGGTACAATAATAATTGCTCTGGACAGGAAGCTATTGATCAATTAGCATAAACAGTCAAAATTCAAAACAGAACTTGTTTGATTTCATTGGATTGACAAATATAATCCCATTGAAAATGGATATACCGCAATTATTTAAATGGAACTTGAAATGCTTAACAATGACGACACTCCTCTTGTAGAGGCCCTCAGCTGGAATGATGTTCGAGCACAAGTCTGCTCCGTCGATAAAATACTTGCTGATCTAATAGACAACTTAGATCCAGATAAAAATTTAAAGTTATTAAAAGCACGCTATTCTTTTGGCGATCTTATTGTAAAAGACGGTACGTTATATTTGCCTAAAAGCCGGGGCCAGCTTATCTCTCTGCATGACCCGACCCTTGATCGCCATCTGCAAGAAAAGTTAAACTACAGTGCTATACCCTTATTTTTAACTTTGCATAACTGTAATGAAGTATTTATTGATACGGGTGCACGAATTATTCCGCTTAATTTATTTAGTGCAGGCAGTTTGCTTGGGTTATTTGAGTGTACCGATTATTTGTTTAATCGAAGTTCAAAATCGATATGGAGCGTTTCAGCAGGTAGTCGCTCTTTATTTATGTTATCCAAACTCAATGAAAGTGCAGGGTTTAAACGATTACGCATGCATTATCGTTTACCCTCCACAATGACATTACAAAGCCTATCTGATCATTGGGAGGTATTTAAAGCGATTGCCAATCATCCTCATTTTGAACAACCCTGGCAAAATGAAGTTTTATTCTTTACCAAAGAATGGCTGATTACTCGCGACGATGATCCACATTGGGTCGCTTTTCATCGTTATTTATTTAGTCAGGCATGGAATCAAGCTCAATTTGCGATTGACAAAATTGAATTTAGCTTAAGCTGGGAAACATTTATTGATGCAATTTCCTCTAGAAGACTCAAGCCAACGCCTTATTTAGCCGACCAAATCAAGCACATAATGTTAATTATCGCAGAGAGGTCCCCAGGATTTAGGCCAACCGATAATCTACAACAAATTGCCCCTACTCACGGCTTAAAAAAGGCCATTACTGATATTTATTTATTAAAACAGTATTTACCTACCATGATGTATGCGTGTCCATTAAATAAAGAAAATAATTTGCCAGTGTATTATTCGCTTTCCAACCCCACATTATTGGAGGGCTCGCCTTTTCCTCATAATCGGAACTCTTCAACAATCATGCTTGATTTAAGGGACATTAAATTATTATTAGATATTTTGATAAAAAGTGTTGAAAAAAATAAAAAATTAATTTATCGTGATTTTGAAAACATTAATCTTGCGTTTTTCCACGTTGAACATGATAAATATGAAGAAATACTCTCGAGCAAACATATTTCAGAGGGCGATTTCACTTTATTACAAGAACTTCAAGATTCCCCAAACAGAGTTTTTTGTTCAACCAGTCCTTTCTGGCGGGGTTGCATACGTATTAGCCACGTTGCTCACCCTCACAAATAACAGGTAAGGCGAGGCAAGTCTTCCTCATTGACGGGAGATGCTAGCAAATAGTTACTCTTATTAAAACAGGCAGATAAAATGGGATTTTCCTGATATTGGTTATTTTTTCCTGATTCGCTGATGACCCATTGTAAATTTCTAAAATTCTCGACTAATTGCTGTTCGTGTACCTTGGCGTTCTTATTGTCGCAGCGGGTTTCGATAATAAAACGTTGAATTATAGGGTCAAGCATCAAGATTTTATGACGATTAATGCTCACTCCGTCTGTCACGAGGGGTTTTGTCAAATAGAGTGATTGATAGACGGCTCCGAATAAAGCGGCTTGGGTCGCTTCGATGTCCACTGCGGGGACATTCCAAGGCGAACCATCAAAATTGGCTGGAAAGCCTCCCCTGACAAACACCATTTTGCTGCCATTTTGACTTCTTGCTGTAAATGTAGAAAGCGGAACAATATCTACAATACCTTCGCTTTTTTTTGCAATTTTTTGTAATTCATTTTTGTACTCTTTATCCTCAGAAGAGCAACTGATTAAGAGGGTATCTTGCTCAATCATCTCATCTAACGACAAGTCACTTGTTAAATCTTCACCAGTACAGCCAAAAATACAATTCGAGTTCATGATTAAATCTTTCAGCGAGCCAACTCGACATGCGCCATATATATGGGCTTGCTGTATGATTTGCTCATCTTTATCATAAATATTGGTTAGATAACCGAGTGAACACAGGTATTTTGCTATGGCGGCGCCAATCGCACCTACTCCCACTACACCAATAACAGCATGCTTATTTGGTTTTCCCTGTTTATCCATTAAATCATACTGCTTTAAAACGGCAGTCACTTTTTGTAAAGCTGCTTTTGCAATAAAAGGCGGTTCTACCCAACGCTTTAACGCAGAGGAAGCGACATCCACTACAGGAAAAAGTAAAGATTTTATTTTTTTGAGATAAAGTCCACCACGTGTTTGCTCCACACCCGCCATTTTATATCGCTGTATCACTTCGGGGGGGGCACTGGCTAAACAGCGGCCACCGTCATCTAATACAATGAGCGTATCGACATTAGTGCCTTCTATATTGTTTAAGCAAGTCCGCCATAATGTTTTGACATCTTCTAGAGCAGCCTCAAGATATTGTCCTATCTTAGCAGGCTTACTGCTTGGGATGAGACAAATGCCTTGTGCCACCATGGCCTCCATAATGGGCTCAGAGTCAGAATAACACTTGCCTAATGTATAGATGTGAGATATCCCTAACTTTTGAAGAGCTTGAAAAAGTGTCACGGTCGTTTCTAAATTATGTTGAACCGCAATAACGGCGACCTTACTAAAATCAATTGAAGCGGAAGAGTCCAATTTTATCGCGTCGACCATTTGATCCAACGTCTTGAGGACTGGAATCTGATAGTTATGAAAACCCGAAGTCAGGGAAGGAGATACGAGTCCACTTATTGATTGGGAGCGCATCCTTGATTGTTCAGCTTGAGGCGGTTGCCAAAGCACATGCCTTAATAGCTGAGTAATACGTTCTTCTGCCCGCATAAAAATTGAGTACCTTTCGTTTAGACAATGAATTATTGGAAAGTCAATCCCCATAAATAGGGATAGAGTATAACTTACTTGAATAAAGTAGTCGCCCATAAATTTAGGTCTGCATTCTTCAGGCCTTGCCACGCCCCCTAATTTCTCTCTAAAAAATAGCTCTATTCAGAATGCATTTTTCTCGATTTAATTGCACCATATGAAAGGAATCTTAAAATACATGCGGAAAGTTCTTTTTCTGGTCTTGAAAAGAATAGAAGTTATACTGAAAAAGGGATAGGGAAAATGGGTCACTTGTCAAAAAATCTGCAATCTGTCGCAACGGAACTACTGAAATGTGTGGGTAATCCAAATCCTACTCAAAAACATATTGAATTGATGAACTCACTGCTCAGTCATGTTGTAATGTCTACACCTATTATGTTTGACGAAAGGCTCTCTCAACGAGAGGTTAACTGCTTATTTTTAGCAGCAAAAGGTAAGACCTCCGAAGAAACAGCTGTGCTACTGAATATATCTCCCGCTACGGTTGAATCTCATCGAAAACATATCAAACGTAAATTAAACTGTTTGAGTTTATCACAAGCGGTCTTTGAAGGCATTCGTTGGGGGTACCTGCAACCTTTATCTTTGGAAACAAGATGAATTCCTTAAGAAACATGACAAGGCACTTTATTAATTCAAGTGAACATGGAGAAAAAAAAGTATGAACTTAGTACATAGCATCGAAATACCTGCTGTTGTAACGGGTTTAGCCAATATTTATCTTGCGACACGTATTAGTCAGTTAAATTGGTTATTTGGTGCCATTAGCGTGATGTTTTATGCGATTATTTTCTATCAAACGAAACTTTATGCGGATATGGTTTTGCAAGGAATTTATTTATTATTTCAACTGTATGGTTGGTTGCAATGGCAAACAAAATATCAAGACGAAACTTCTTTACCAATAAAGAAAATAAGCAGAAAAAATTTTCTTATTGGATTAATAAGTTTTATGAGTTTATTCTCTTTATCCTATTTTTTTCTTTCGCACTATACTGATTCAACAACGGTCATTGCTGATTCGCTTATCACTGCCTTAAGCTTGATCGCTCAATGGATGATGTGTAATAAGTGGATAGAAAATTGGTCAATTTGGATAGTGGTGGATAGCATTTCAATCATTTTATATTTGTTCAAACATCTGTATCTAACAAGTGGGTTGTATGTTTTATTATTGGTTCTTTGCATTATGGGTTATAAGCAATGGAAAAGTTGCCAAGATGAAAAAGCGACAGCGCAGGTTCTTATATGATAATTTTTCATGAAGGAGTTTGAAGATGATGAACGTAGTAAACGAAAAACTCCAATTCGCGGCAAACCTAACCCACGATCTGCGAAGTCCATTGTCTGGGATAAAAACCACGGCTGAGGTGTTGAAAAAAAGTTCACTCGACTCGGATGATCGTCGATTATTGCAAAACATTGTGAATACGACCACTCATTTAGCGGGCATTATTGATCATATCTTACATATGAGTAAAGAAAGCAGTAAAGAGGATGTCATTTATACCTTTTCTTTACGACAGTTAATGAGTGAGGTGGTTGAAGTTGTGGCGCTTTCTGCTGAAGCCAAGGGGCTGGCGTTGTATGCTGATTTAACGAAAGATTATTTCATTACGGCTGATCGATATCGATGTTTTCGGATTTTATTAAATTTAGTCGAAAATGCGGTCAAATATACTCAAAATGGCCATGTTTTGATTCGTTCTTCCCTTCAAAGTAATTTGGTTATGTTAGAGGTTGAAGATACCGGTATAGGGATTTCAAAAGCCAAACAAACGGATATTTTTAATTGTTATACCCAATTGGAAGCCGGTTCTTTGCATTGTAGTGGTATTGGACTGGGTTTACATTTAGTGTTGTGTTTTGCGAAACAAATGGGCGGGGAAGTGACCGTCAAGAGTAGAAAAAATAAGGGGTCAACGTTCCGGTTCTCATTTTCTTCTATTGAGAGTGAAAGTGAGAAAGACCTCGGCATGATTGTGAGGGGAGTGTAACAGCAAGTTTGGGCTTAATGCATGGCGGTAACTTTTTTGCGATTCGTTGCCGCCATGAAGCTATCTCCCTAGTACTACATTAAGCCCTTTTTTATTATATAGCGTTTCTTCGTTCCATTTATATATTGCCATTTAATTATAATTCTAATGATTCAGGATTACTTACTAAGTATTTATACATATGCTTTTCAAAAACTGCATTGGCCTTTGCTGGAATTGTTAAAATAGCAGGGACGGTATAGGGATGATGAAGGCGTATCAGTTCACAAAGGGAAGCGGTATGGCTTGGAAGTGTTTTAAAAATTATCAAGCATTCTTGGGTTTTTTTTATTTCGCCTTCCCATATATACATCGCAACTGCTTGCCGAATAATATTCACACAGATAGCGTATCTCTTTGATAGAGCTAATTCAGCAAGGTTTTCTGCTGTGTGTAAGGTATTAATCGGGGTATAAACGATAGTAGCGTTGGATTCGAACTCCATTGTGACCTCCGTATGCTGTCGAAAGTTAAACGATAAAACAGGTTTGTGCATTTTCGTCTCAAGTATGACAGATTTTT
>JAIELR010000214.1 GCA_019752835.1 Gammaproteobacteria bacterium
GAAGAAATAAAGTTATTGCGTGATATTGAACGCGTCATCAAGCAAGCCATTCCACGTGAAAAAGTGGACGGATTTCACCCCAACCCATCAGCGCCCGCGACACCACCGCCAACATACTCACGTAGACCGACGACAGCAAATAGAAATACGGGGCGTGGGCAAGCAGCAGACAAGAGGAAGAGAGGATCGTAGCCATAAGTAGGAAGAGACAATTGTAGGGGCAACCTCCCATGGTTGCCCAAAGATGGGCAACCATGGGAGGTTGCCCCTACAACAGCCTCCGCACGTATAAGGAAAAGGAGTAACAAAAATGGAAAAATTCGACGTTCTCTACGTAAAAATATTCACCGATAATTATATTTGGATTCTGGTTAACAACGAAAACCATCATTGTGTAATTGTTGATCCAGGCGATGCCGAACCTCTCTTGAACTTTGTGCAAACCCAGCAATTGATCCCTATTGCCATTCTTATCACTCATCATCATCGAGATCATTCGGCCGGCATTGCCGATATAGTATCTCAATATAATATCCCTGTTTATGGAAGTATTCAAAGTCAACTCAACGAAATCACTCACCCTGTTGATGAAACGTCTTTAATTACCTTTGAAAAATCAGATATGGTGTTTAACGTTATGTCTATTCCAGGACACACACTCGATCACATCGGCTATATTTTTCATGACGTGCTTTTTTGCGGTGATACACTATTTTCAGGTGGTTGCGGCAAAGTATTTGAAGGCAGTTATGAACAAATGTTCTCTTCTTTAAATAAAATTGCCGCGTTACCTGATGAAACGAAAATTTATTGTACGCATGAATACACTTTATCCAATTTATTATTTGCTTATAAAATTGATCCTGAAAATATCGATTTAAATCAATATATCACGCTTATAAAGGAAAAAATAAAAAAAGGCTTGATTACATTGCCATCAACATTGGAATTGGAAAAGCGCATTAATCCTTTCTTGCGTTGTGATAATGCTGCATTTGTTACGCAATTGGAGAAGCAAGCAGATATTAAATTCAATGATTCATTAGCTGTTTTTCGGTATATCAGAGAATTAAAAAATGCACAGACTTCTTGATACCGCAACATCTCTTTTACAGTTATGGGCCTTTGTGACCAAAATTATTACTTTGCAGCGAATTAACGAAAGCCTGAAAGCGGTCCGTCAATTCCCGAACCTCAATATTGGGTTGAACATCATATTGTTGCAAGCACTTTTTATCATTAATTAGGCAATAAAACATTTTTTCTTTTATAGCCATCAACTCAATTACGATGCCGTTCTTATCCTGTAAATCTAATGAATCAAAATCCAGTTGTTCATAGATAAATAATTGAGCATCTAAAAAAAGATATTCACTTACTTTTTCATCAATTATATTTTTGTTGAGGCCATGATAGTCACCAAGCTCTTTTAATATCACATCAAGATCATCACTCGGATTTATCGACACTTGATTGCGGTAGCCTTTTTTAAGATTTTGATAGGCATTGATGTTATCAGTCGATACAACAACGGAACGATATGACGGTTGATTAGCGGGTTTAAATTGAGAAGCATAACAATTGGATGATGAACCTTTTTTCATTATAATAATATCCTTATTCACGTGCCTTAGTGCCGGTATTGGCTCTATGTCAGGCAAAAATAAAAAGTTGCTCAATACAGTAGCCCGTATTAAAGCGCACATCGAAAATAAAAAAAATCTTTGCTTTTTCCCGTTATAAAATGTTTTAAAATATTATTTGCACGTAATATGGGGCCGAGTTTTGTAAAATCAACGATCCCGTATTACGCTCTTATCGTGAATGTTCTTGTTATTGCCATATTTGCAATATCAATAAATAATAAGTTCCAAGCATTATTTCCGCTTTAATACGGGCTACGGTTACTTATCACAGCCATTAGCTTGATAAGACGCCAATAATTGCTGCTGTTGAACTTGGCTTGCACCCATATTGGTTGTGCCATAACCTCGATCGGCGTTAAATTCGATTTGTTGTCTTAAATTTTCGCAGACAGAATTTCGATTATAATTACCGCCTGAGGGCGTAAGCGCGGAATAATTATTATTAAGTGTATTACAGCCTGTTAATAGAACAAAAGTTGAGCAAGACAGGCCGATTAGTAATTTTTTCATTGCAAGGGTCCTAAACATAAGGTAAACAATATATAATGATACCACATTTAATTTTTAGGGATATACTACCCCAGTGACAAAAAAACATAAAGACATTGATTCGTCTATTGAAAAAGTACCTGCCGGATGTGATGAACCCATGCCTAGTCAAGATCCTTTCGCCGAAAGAGAGGCTGCTAGATATGCCGAACCCATCCCCAGCCGTGAATTTATTTCGCAACTTCTCAAAGCTCGGGGCGGTCCCGCGTTGTTTGCAGAAATTGCGGAAGCATTCAATTTAAGCTCTGAGGACAACCTCGAAGCATTGAAGCGTCGCTTACGCGCAATGGAACGTGATGGCCAACTCATTCGCAACCGACGTGAAGGCTACGGACTCATTGAAAAAATGGGCCTTGTTCGAGGGCGCGTCATGGCCCATCGTGATGGCTTTGGCTTTTTGGTGCCCGATGAGGGCGGTGCTGATTTATTTTTACCTGAACGACAAATGCGCGCCCTATTCGATGGCGATCGCATTGTCGCACGCATTTCGGGCGTCGACCGACGCGGTAGAAACGAAGCCGCGGTTGTTGAAGTGCTTGAGCGAGGCATCACGCAATTTATTGGGCGTTTTGCTGTCGAGGCAGGAGCGTCATTCGTTCTGCCCGATAATCCCCGCATTCGTCAACAAATTCTGATTCCACCCGAACATATAAATCACGCCAAGCACGGCCAGATCGTTATGGCAGAGCTCCTTATTCAACCGACTAAATACAGTTCTCCCATTGGGAAAGTCGTTGAAATTTTGGGCGAACATATGGCGCCTGGAATGGAGATCGATATATCGATACGCTCCCATAATCTTCCTTATGTGTGGCCACACGAGGTTCAAGAAGAAATAAAAGACCTCAAACCCCGTGTAGCAAACAAAGATAAAGAAGGTCGTGTAGATTTGCGCGAGTTGCCCTTAGTCACCATTGATGGCGAAGATGCGCGTGATTTTGATGATGCTGTTTACTGTGAATCCACACGTCAAGGTTGGAGTTTATGGGTTGCAATTGCCGATGTGTCGCATTATGTTCGACCAGATACTGGCCTCGATGCAGCTGCACAAGAACGTGGTAACTCTGTTTACTTTCCCGAGCGTGTTATCCCCATGCTCCCTGAAATTTTGTCCAATGAATTATGCTCACTCAATCCCAAAGTCGATCGGCTTTGCATGGTATGTGAAGTTCACGTGACTAAAGAGGGTGAGGTAAAACGATATAAATTTCATGAAGCTGTTATGAATTCTAAGGCTCGTCTCACCTATGAAGAAGTTGCCGCTATTTTAGATCATCAAGATCCAATACTGTGCAAAAAATATAAAAAATTGCTTCCTCATTTAACGGATCTTCATGAGCTTTATCAAGTATTGAAAAAGCAGCGAGCAGAACGTGGCGCCATCGATTTCGAACTTCCGGAAACACGAATCATTTTTGATGCCGATCGAAAAATTGAACGGATTGTTTCACGTGAACGCAATGATGCCCACCGTTTAATTGAAGAATGCATGTTGCTGGCGAATGTTTGTGCCGCCGAGTTTTTAGTTGAACGCGAGATGCCTGCGTTGTTTCGTAATCATTTAGGTCCAACCAGCGATAAACTTACCGATTTACGTAAGTTTTTGAATGAAGTCGGTTTAAAACTGGGCGGCGGTGACAATCCTGCGCCTAAACATTATGCCAAAGTATTAAAGCAAACATCGGAACGTCCAGATTTTTCGCTGATTCAAACGGTTTTACTGCGATCACTGGCCCAAGCAGTTTATCAATCTGAAAATCAGGGGCATTTTGGCCTTGCATTTGATGCCTATGCTCATTTTACCTCACCTATTCGCCGCTACCCTGATTTATTGGTTCATCGAGCGATCAAGCACACCTTAGCAAAACGCAAATCCGCCACGTTTACGTATGATCAAGATAAAATGGCAAAATTGGGCAGTCACTGCTCAATGACAGAGCGCCGTGCTGATGATGCCACTCGTGAAGCAACGAATTGGCTAAAGTGTGAATTTATGCTGGACAAAATAGGCCAAACATTTGACGGCATTGTGTCAGGTGTCACTGGGTTTGGTGTTTTTGTGACGCTAAAATCCATTTTTGTGGATGGATTGCTGCATATCACGTCGCTTAAAAATGATTATTACCGTTTTGATCCTATTCATCATCGCCTAACCGGTGAACGCAGTGGAAAAGTCTATCGGATAGGCGATCCTTTGCAAGTCAGTGTCGTGAGAGTTGATTTGGATGAGCGAAAAATTGATTTTGATTTAGTTGAAAACCTAAAGCCCACTGAGCCTTTATCGACAAAAAAAACCTCCAAATCAACGAAATCAAAACGTAAACCTAAGAAAAAAGCAGCAGCCACTGTCGCTAAAGAACCGACCGTCGCCGCGCCATCAAATACACCATCAAAGAGACGAAGACGCCGATGAGTCAGCTAATTTATGGCACCCATGCAGTTGAAGCAGCCCTTAAAAACAAAGAATCTGCCATACAAGAAATTTATTTGGTTCAAACCAAGCAAATGGGCAAGCTACAATTTATTCTGGACTTGGCAGAACGTCGTCAGATAACCATCAAATCCATGTCTCGCCATCAATTTGATCAATTACTCGGTGACGTGAATCATCAAGGCATCGCAGCGCGCACCGCTTATTCGGAAAAAAAGCTCGAAGAAGCTGATCTTATGCAGTGGATAGAAGACGCAAAAGATCCACTTTTATTACTCGTTTTGGATAGCGTTCAAGATCCCCATAATTTAGGCGCCTGTTTACGCACCGCCGATGCAGCGGGTGTCATGGCTGTGGTCGTTCCTAAAGATAAAGCTGCCACACTCACCCCAACCGTCCGCAAAGTTGCCTGTGGCGCTGCTGAAAGTTTACCTTTTGTTCAAGTCACTAATTTGGCCCGCTTTTTAACGAATATTAAAAAATTAAGGGTCTGGTGTTATGGACTCGCCGACGATGCCGAAAAAAGCATTTATGAGATGAGCTTGAAAGGCCATGTTGCCCTGGTTATGGGCGGCGAAGGCGACGGTTTACGTCAATTAACCCGTGAATGCTGTGATGAACTTTTATCCATCCCCATGGCTGGCGCGGTATCGAGCGTGAATGTCTCCGTCGCAACCGGTATCAGTTTGTTTGAAGCCGTTCGGCAGCGGAATAAAAAATAGCTCGCATTTGAGTTTAAATTATTATGTATCTACCAAAATCATTTGAGAATAAAAATCTCGAGCAACTACATGAGTTAATTGAGAAATTTAATTTTGCTACATTAATTAGCCATTATAATGGTGAAACTGAGGTAACACACATCCCTGTAATGCTTAATCGCTCCCTCGGTGAATATGGCACTTTGTTTTGGCATGTGGCTAACTTGAACCCTCATGCGAAGCTATTTACTGAAAACACTAGCGCTTTATTAATTTTTCATGGACCCCATGGATATATTTCACCAACTTGGTACAAAACAGCGTCCAATGTTCCAACTTGGAACTATGCCGTAGTGCACGCACATGGGATTGTACAAATAATGGATAAAAAAGAACTCGCTGATAACTTAACGAGTATGGTTAATTGGCATGAAAATGCGTTTGTTCAAAATACGCGTTATATAATCTCTAACGAGTTTAAATCGAAACAAATTGAATATATCACTGGATTTAGTATGGCGATTACAAAAATAGAAGGCAAATTCAAGTTAAGCCAAAATCGCAGCTCTGAAGATAGACATGGAGTATTGGATGGTTTACGCAGCCATAATACCTCAGATTCAAACGCTTTGGCTGATTTGATGGAGTCTATAAACAACAGTGCTTAGCCAACATAATTAACGTCACGTCGTAGCCTGGATGTTGTAACCCG
>JAIELR010000151.1 GCA_019752835.1 Gammaproteobacteria bacterium
GGCTCGACTGTTTGCAAAGTTGGCAGGAGCGATTATCTATGCGAATGACACTTATCGTGCTGAGCCGAGCATTCTTGCACGTAATCGGTTTGGACAATCGAAGTTATGGGGTTATTCAATTTCGGGCGATTTACCTATTGTAGTGTTGTACATCAGTGATGAGGCCAATATTGATCTAGTGCGGCAGCTCATACAGGCTCAGGCGTATTGGCGACAGAAAGGGTTGCTGGTTGATTTGGTGATCTTAAATGAGGAGGGGGTCAGTTACCGACAAATATTGCAAGATCAAGTCATGAGCTTGATAAACGCTGTTGCTCCAATCGATCATGCGGGCAATATTTTTGCGCTGCTTGCCGAACAAATTCCGCTAGAAGATCGCATACTATTCGAGTCGCTAGCTCGGGTTGTCCTTTCAGATAAACGCGGTTCATTAAGAGAGCAATTAAATCCTCATCCTCTTAAGCTCTCCACTACGCCATTACTCAATATCAGTAAGCCGCCTTATCGGTTTGATAACCTTCAGCTTGTCGTACCCGAAAATTTACACTTTTTTAATGGACTCGGCGGATTTACGCCCGAGGGTGATGAATACATTATTCGATTGACCGAAGGAAATAGTGTACCAGCGCCTTGGATTAATGTTTTAGCCAATCCGAACTTTGGTACCTTGGTGTCTGAAAGTGGCCAAGCTTATACGTGGATAGAAAACGCTCATGAATTTCGATTGACCCCGTGGAATAATGATCCCGTCGAAGATAGATCGGGGGAAGCATTTTATCTGCGCGATGAGGAAACGGGACAGTTCTGGTCACCCACCGCACTACCCTGCCGTGGTCTGGGTGATTATCGAATTCGGCATGGTTTTGGTTACAGTGTGTTTGAGCATATTGAAAATGGAATTTACTCGGAACTGTCGATGTATGTGGCGTTGGATGCGCCCGTTAAATTTATGGTTTTGAGGGTGCGTAATGATTCTAAGCGTCCGCGTAAATTATCAGCCTTTGGCTATGTTGAATGGGTGTTAGGCGATTTGCGCTCTAAGAACCTGATGCACGTGGTCACTGCGCTCTCGCCCAGTGGTGCACTACTGGCACAAAATTATTATAACACTGAGTTTGGTGAACGAACGGCCTTTTTTGATGCGGCAACAGAGGGTTTAGGCATAAACGCTAGGTCTATGACGGGGAGCCGATCTGAGTTTATAGGTCGCAATCGTACCTACCGAAATCCAGTCGCGTTGGAGCATATACATTTGTCTGGGCGTGCTGGTGCAGGACTGGATCCCTGTGGCGCCATTCAGTTCGTATTTGATTTAGCCGATGGACAGTCACGCGAGATTATCTTTACCTTAGGTGCGGGTCAAGATAGCCATGACGCCGATGTATTAGCGCAACGTTATCATGGAACAGACGCTGCAACAGCCGCCCTCCAAGATATTCGCCAGTATTGGCGTAATACGTTGGGGGTGGTGCGGGTCACAACGCCTGATCCGGCTCTTGATTTACTCGCCAATGGTTGGCTGCTTTATCAGACAATATCAAGTCGCTTGTGGGGGCGTAGCGGTTACTATCAATCATCAGGGGCCTTTGGCTTTCGTGATCAATTGCAGGATGCGATGGCGTTGGTTCATACCAAGCCAGAATTATTACGCTCGCAGATATTATTGTGCGCATCGCGCCAATTTATTGAGGGTGATGTACAGCATTGGTGGCATCCACCCGCAGGGCGCGGTGTGCGCACACGCTGCTCGGATGATTATTTGTGGTTACCATTTGCCATTTGTCGCTATGTTGAGACAACGGGCGATATTGCGGTGCTTGATGAACAGATAGCCTTTTTAGAGGGGCGTCTGTTAAACGCGGATGAAGAGTCCTATTACGAGCTGCCGCTTATTAGCCATGAACACGCCAGCATTTATCAACACTGTACGCGTGCTATTTTACATGGCTTGCAATTTGGCGAGCATGGTTTGCCCTTGATGGGATCCGGTGATTGGAATGATGGGATGAATTTGGTCGGTGTAAAAGGGCGCGGCGAAAGTATTTGGCTAGGCTTTTTTCTGTATAGTGTGCTTAGCGATTTTGGTGTGTTAGCACGCCGTTATGATGATATTCCTTTTGCTGAACGTTGTGAGACAGAAAATATAAAATTGCAGCAAAATATAGAGCAAAATGGGTGGGATGGAGAATGGTACCGTCGTGCTTATTTTGACGATGGTACGCCATTAGGCTCAGCCAGTAATACTGAATGCCGCATAGATTCCATTGCCCAAAGTTGGGCGGTGTTATCAGGCGCGGCTGAAACGGCACGTGCTAAACAAGCCATGACGGCATTAAATCATTATTTGGTCAGGCGTAATGATGGTTTAGTTGCGTTATTAGATCCACCGTTTAATCGTTCGCTCCCCAGCCCAGGATATATTGAGGGTTATGTCCCCGGAATACGTGAAAACGGTGGGCAGTATACCCATGCCGCCACCTGGGTAGCGATGGCTTTTGCCGAATTGGGTGAAAATCAGCTTGCCTGGCAGGTGTTCAATATTCTTAACCCGATCAATCATGGTCGGACCCAGGCAGAAATAAGTACCTATAAGATTGAACCCTATGTGGTTGCCGGTGATGTTTATAGTGTGGCACCACACATCGGTCACGGGGGGTGGAGCTGGTATACCGGCTCAGCGGGTTGGATGTATCGTCTTATTATTGAATCGTTGCTGGGCATGCAGCTAGAAGATGGAAAACAATTGCGTATAACGCCCCATCTGCCGGAAGATTGGGATGGTTATACCCTGAGTTATCGTCATGGTGAAAAGATGTATCAAATTACGGTTAAACGTGATGTTATGGGAGTCAGCATAATGCTCGATGGTGTTAAGTTGGATAAAAATATCATCGAATTTTAGAATAAAAACGTGGCTAGTGATACGAGGTATTGAGACAGGTATTTTTTCTAATGATATCGAAAGGATTACCTGTTTCTATAAGGAATTATCCACCAGTTCGTTCTTGTAAAGTGTCTCGGATGTCTTTTCTTTGATACTACAAAGACTTGCTTTCTCCCAAAAAACAGCAATAATAAGATTCCATTAACGAGGTCACGCCGAAAAATTGGCAGGAAAGCCAATTTTGACGGCTTCAAACCGCCCCGAAGGGGCGAGGGCCATGAATGACCCGAGTCAGAATTGAAGTGTGCTGAGTATAAACAACAAGGAATATGTTTCATGCGGACGAAAATCACATTAGCATTGGTTACGATTGGTATGTGTGCAACTGCATTTGCAGGGGCGCCAGGTAATAATATGCTAGTACCCACGGGAACACCCGTCATTGCGCCAGACAGCACTGGTGCATGGAGTTTTGGTTTAGAGGCATTGTATATGATGTCTAATACTAATTTTCAATATGCATCAACCGGCAACACGTCACTCTTAGCCCCACCCGCCCCTGAGGATGTGCATAACCAGTCTGTTACGAATGATTGGAATTGGGGCATTGAAGCAGATGTGAGTTATTTATTTCCAGGCAGCAGTCGTGATGTGAGTGCATCTTATACCTATTTAGATCAAGATGGTGATGATTCAGTAGATGGAGCTCCATTGACTATCCATGGCATAAACCGTCCTACCTTTACAACCTTTGCCAATGAAGCTACCGGTGATGTTGATCAAACACTAAATGCCGCAACATTGACGTTTGGCCAGTTGTTAACCATTGGTAATCATTTATCTTTGCACCCATTTGGCGGTGTACAATTTGCAGATATTGATACTACCAATAAAGCCGCATATTACACTGAATTCCCCGGACCTGGCGACGAATTTGAAATAGGTAACTACAAAAGTACCAGTGATTTTGTCGGGGTAGGCCCACGCGCGGGTATCGATACAACGGTTCATTTAAATGACAACTTCTCTGTTGTAGGCACCTTCGCAGGGGCATTATTGGTTGGTAGCATGAGTTCCGAATTTGATTACAATCGTGGATTTATCCCCAATTTTGAAAGCGACTTCGATAATGACAGTTACACAGCAGTGGTTCCTGAGTTGGATGCTAAAGTTGGTTTAGATTACATGCATGCGTTTAATTCAAGCACATCCATGAACATTCAATTAGGCTATGAGTTCGTTGACTATTTTAACGCCGAAGAGAATGATGCAAGGAATTCATGGACGACTAACAGCAGCAACAATTCAACAGATTTCAGTTATAACGGACCGTATCTGAGATTGCAGGTAAATATTGCGTGATTTGTTAAGATTAGCTGCAATTTGTTTTTTAAACCCGTCGAATTCGACGGGTTTAAACGTTAAGCCTCTGTGGTTAAGGTTTTATTGTGCGAAGTGGCTTTGTACGTACTTGTTTCCAATAGAGTTATCATTAGTTAATTTTTTATAACGAGTCCATAATCAGTTTTGGGATTGTTTATAATCAAAAGTCGCCATTATAAACAAAAAATAATAAAAAAGAACCTGTTAGAAGATGACAGGTAGGGCTAACGAATATCAATTTTATATAAATATATAGAATTTTTATAATTATTATCTATAAATATATAGAAAAAATTTTAATAAATTCTACATATTTATGATATTTATGCTATAATTTTAACATATATATTTATATGGAATTATAAAAATCATGAAAAAACAATGGCTTGCAATAAGTCAGCTCGATAGGCAATTTAATGAGTGGCAAGCTATTAATGCTAAATATAAAAGGCCAAGAGCAGGATGGGTAAAAACAATCAGGGCAGCCTTGTCGCTGACTACAGAACAACTAGCTAGTAGAATTGGTGTGAAAGGAGGCCGCATATCTCAGCTTGAAAAAGCCGAAGTTGAGGACGCAGTGACATTACGCGCACTTAGAGAGGTGGGAGAAGCTCTTAATTGCGAGTTGGTATATGCACTTGTACCTAAAAATTCCTTAACCTTAAGCAATATTATTAAAAAAAGGGCAGAACAAGTTGCTGAAGAAAAAATGAATACGGTTGCTCATTTGATGTCCTTAGAGGCACAAGCTCTTAGCAAAGAAGCATTAAATGAACAAAAACATGAACTTGCTAAGCAGCTAACTGAAAATTTTGATAAAAATTTATGGGTTAGTAATGAATTGGTTCAAGGTATAGCTAAAGTACTTGCCCAAGAGCGTCAAGCCAAGAAAAAACAACATTCTAGTAAACTAGCTAAAAACATTATAAATTCTTTATTAGAAAAAGACTCTAAGAGAAACCTATGATGAACTTTATCTATCCACCTGGTGCCACACCTATAGATCCAGATGAAGCAGAAGGTTTAAAACCTATGCATATTACAATACAAAGTCAATTAGATGAATGGGAGGCTAATAATATACTCAACGCAGAAAATTGGGCTTTTTCAAATAAAAAGCATCCAGATTTTTTATCTATACCCTTTATTTGCCAGCTTCACAGAAAAATGTTTGATGAGACATGGCATTGGGCAGGAAAGTTTCGTAAAACCGAGAAAAATATAGGAAAAACTTTGGCTAGTTATGTTTCCACTGATTTAAAAAATTTATTAGATGATATCAAATATCAACTTGAACAACATTCTTATCCAATAGATGAAATTGCATACCGTTTTCATCATCGACTAGTTTCAATTCACCCGTTTCCCAATGGGAACGGCCGTCATGCTCGTTTAATGACCGATATATTGCTTGTACAGGTTGGCCAGCCTCGTTTTAGTTGGGGAAGAATCCAGCTTAGCGATGCAAATATGGTACGTAAACAATACATTGACGCTCTAAAATGTGCTGATAATCTTAATTATAAGCTTTTAGCGGAATTTGTACGAACCTAAAAATGAGCTCAATTTTAAATGCCGCAATATTGGCGCTTGGTCAGTTGTTAACCATTGGTAATCGTTTATCAATGCGTCCATTTGGCGGTGTACAATTTGCAGATATTGATACTATCAATAAAGCAACTTACTTCACGGAATTTCCCGCGCCCGGCGATGAATTTGAAATAGGTCATTACAAAAGCACCAGTGATTTGGTCGGTGTAGGC
>JAIELR010000175.1 GCA_019752835.1 Gammaproteobacteria bacterium
GCAGCTTGCAATTGCATTCTACCGCTTAGGGTTAATAACACCTTGGCATGCCCTGTATCTAATTTCTTTTCGCTAAGCCATTGTTTTACTTGGGGTTCTAGATTTAGTAAGCGCAATAAATTGGTGATTTGGGCACGCGATTTACCTAATAGAGCGGCGGCATCGTCGTGGGTTAATTGGCACTCCTCAATTAAGCGCTCAATGGCTAAGGCTTCATCCAAGGGCGATAAGTCTTCGCGCTGAATATTTTCTATTAAAGCCAAGGCCATGGTAGTTTGATCGTCTATGGTTTTGATGATCACGGGTACTCGACTTAATCCAGCCAATTGCGCTGCCTTGAAGCGGCGTTCGCCAGCGATGATTTCATAACGATGTTCATCGAGAGGACGCACCAGCAGAGGTTGTAATATACCTTGTGTTTTGATCGAGCTGGCCAAATCTGCTAAGGCTTCGCTGTCCATCTCGCGTCTGGGCTGAAATTGCCCGCCTTGAATCATTTCTATGGCCATTTCTTGAAGGCCGGTGGGGGCTGTCGCATTAACAGGCATAGGTTCAGTTTTTTCTACCGTCGTATTTAAAGTGTTGCTCAATAAATCACCTAAACTGCGGCCTAAACGGGATCGTGCCATGGTATATGTCTCCAGTATGCAATTATGCTTAAGAAGCTACTGCTTCTCGTTGTTGTTGTTCTGCGCGACGTACTTTAATGCGCGCTAAAATTTCATCCGCTAAATCCAGATAGGCTTTTGCACCTGGGGATTTAGCATCGTAATACAACGCAGGTAAGCCGAAGCTCGGTGCTTCCGCTAAGCGTACATTACGGGGAATAACGGTTTTAAACAGCTGTGTTGAAAAGTGCCGGACTAATTCTTTGGTGACATCCATGCTTAAACGGCTGCGCGGGTCTACCATGGTGCGTAAAATGCCTTCGATATACAGATCTGGGTTAACCAATTCTTGTAATTCCTGAATAGTGCTGATAAGGCCTGATAAACCTTCTAAGGGATAATATTCACATTGCAGCGGAATTAATACACTGTGTGCTGCAACCAAAGCATTAACGGTCAAGGTATTTAAAGTCGGTGGACAATCAATAACGATGTAATCATAACTATTGCCAATGTTTTTTAAAGCTTTTTGCAGCGTGTATTCTCTGCCTTCTAATTTTAATAGGGCTGTTTCTGCTGCGGTAAGTTCTTCATTCGCTGCTAATAAATCATAGCCAGTGCGTTCCTGGTGCGTCACTACATCTAGGATATTTTTGCTGTGCATTAATACATCGTATACAGAGGTTTGGATACTTGCTTTGTCACAGCCGCTGCCGGTACTGGCATTACCCTGGGGATCCAAGTCTATCAATAGCACGCATTTACGTTTTACAGCCAGGGAAGCCGCTAAGTTGACGCTAGTGGTCGTTTTCCCCACACCGCCTTTTTGATTGGCTACAGCGATAATGTGTGGCACGATATATTCCCCTAAGGCTAAATTAAAATATGGTTGTAAATCAACGAGTTATAATACCCTGCGGCAAACCTCAGGGTATTGTCTAATTTAGCATAGTTGGTGCCTATAACAAAAGCCTGGCATCACCGGAGTAGGGAGCGTTTGGCAATGATATCTGCTAAGAGGGTATAATTGCCCTGCTTACCCTTAGGAGCCTTCAGTATGAAAAAAATCCCCTTATACCAAGTCGATGCGTTTACCTCAACACTCTTTTCAGGGAACCCTGCGGCAGTGTGTCCTTTGGACGAATGGCTGCCAGACCAAGTGATGCAGCAAATAGCGCAAGAAAATAATTTATCAGAAACAGCCTTTATTGTTCCATGGGATGAGGGATATCACCTGCGCTGGTTTACACCCCATGAAGAAGTTGCTTTATGTGGTCATGCTACTTTGGCAACAGCATGGGTCATATTTCATTTTTTAGAACCTCAGCGGCAAGAGATCCATTTTCAATCCCTAAGTGGGCTATTGACGGTGAGACGTGCAGATGAATTGATAACGCTGAATTTTCCGCGCGTAGATTATAAGCCTTGCCCCCTACCGGATTATATTGTAGAAGGATTAAATGTAAAGCCCGTGGAGTTTTATCGTTCACAGCGTTATGTAGCGGTTCTGGAAACAGAAGCGCAAATTAAAAACCTTTCTTTAAATTTAATGGCCTTGGCACAAATGGATTGCCCCGGAATCATTGTCACTGCTCCCAGTGATGATAAACAATATGATTTTGTATCGCGCTATTTTACGCCTAAAATTCCACGTATTGAAGATCCCGTCACCGGTTCAGCACATTGTGTGTTAGCGCCTTATTGGGGGCAACGATTCAATAAAACCCGTTTAGTCGCGCGACAACTTTCGGCGCGCGGTGGCGACGTGGTGTGTGAATTGCAAGGAGATAGGGTATGGTTATCGGGGTATGCAGTGTTGTATATGAAAGGAGAGATTTTTAACATACAATAAGTAACAAACAAAATACAGAGGTTCATAACCAAGTTTTGCTATAAGATGACATGAGCTCTTCAAAGAAGGTGATTCAAGCCGAAGAAAATTGGTGCGAATTAAGGTTCAAATGACGGACCGAAAAATAGTATTGTTGATTGTTTATTATTAATTTATCTGATAAGCATAGAATATTATGCCATTCTGTTATCGGTAAATTAGTTTCATCGCCATAAAAGCAGGGGATAAAACCAGCGTTTAATTTCTCTATTAAAGTCCGTTTTGAGTTATTGCCTTCTGCGATATCTTTGTAGTAGTTAAGCTCTGACTCAGGCATAAAAGTAAAAATAAGCGGCTCATTTTTTTCTGTAATAAACAGATAAGAGCCATTGGTATTCAGTAAATAGTACTCTGTCACTTTATATTGAACGATTATTTTTGAAAAAAACTTAGAAAATTCGGTTGAAAATAGCAGCGTATACAGATCGGTGTTATAAGCCAGTTTACGTGTTTGTTTATAGAAAAAATTATGTTTTGCATCTTCAATATGTTGAGATAATATGAGTTTTAAATTGGGTGAATCCTTTAATAGAAATTTATCAATGATACCTCTATTAAATGCCTCAACCGCTAATTCATGGCTGGCTTTTCCCGTTAACATAATAATAGAGATGTCTTCCTTACAAAGGTTACGCGCAAATAAAAACCCATCCATCTCTGGCATATCATGATCAAGTATGATAGTAGTTATTTTTTGCTGTCGATTGAGTAATTGAGAAAGATTAACGAATTCCTGAGTGAGCGTTGATTGTGAGATCAAATCATTTTCCGCTAGAATATCCTCTAGATCTTTTTTAGGTTGGTTATTAAAGTGAAGATTGTGTTCCTGTTTGTTTTGATTAACTATTTGTAAAGCTTTAACAGGATTCGATTCAACAATGCATAAATGTTGTGCAGATAAAGCGGCTGTTATGGTCGATAAAAAGATTTCATTATCGTCCACTAATAGTGTTGTCGTTGGATATGAAAAAAGATAAGGCATAAGAGTCTCCTTTAATTAGTCTGGGGGCTTTCTTGCAATGTATAAATTAATATATTAATTTGCGTAATAGCAGCTTCAATATTATTTAGTAGTCTTAAGATGGTTTCAAGCTGAGTCGTTTTTATTATATTTTCTATGTTAAAATCAGGATTTTCTTTTTCAAGAATTAAAGCATTAATAAATGGTTTTACAGCATCAACTGCGACGGAAATAGTTGATAGTGGTGTTTTTATATTATGTTTAAATTTATCTAGGTTATCAGACATTTTTTTCTCCATGGTCTAGTAAGGACAATTTTTACCACTAATAGCGTTAATCCAATATAAATTAGGGAAATTGTCATGTGGTTTTCCTGTTACTAAGTAAAGATTTCTATAACCCATCATGTATAAATCTCTGGCAATCTCTTCGCCCTTTATGCCATCGTTCAATTCAGAGTCTATATAAAGTGGAGTTTCTATTGAGTAATCTATTATTTCTTGTAAAAATAAATCAACATCATTAAATGTTTTAATATTAATATTTTTCAGCTCACAGGAAAGTTCCCAGGTATTGGTGATCAATGAATCGTTATCAAGAAATATGAGATCAATCTTAATATCATCTGTAATTTCTATTGGAATGTATGCGAAGAAAAATTTTGGTAACAACTTGACACCCGAGCGCAAACATTCTTCCCGTAAAATATCCAATTCATAGCAGCTAGTGACTAATATAGCATGGCTTTCTGCACCACATTGTTTGATTAACTCCATGCCATTTATTTTACAACCTTCAAATTGATAATCAACTAGCAATAAGTAGGGCTCGTTGATATTTATTTTGCACCAACTAATGAATTCTGTTGGGTCATTGAAATGAATTATCTTAAAATCTAATGTCTTAGATAAAAATTCCAAACGATTATCCCAGATTTGGTGCACAGATTCTTCATCATCAACAACGACGACGTATTTAATATTTTTACTAAAAAGTATACGTCCTGCAAACCAGGCAGGGGGTTTTGCCAAGGGTAAGCAAATTTTTATTGTTGTTCCATGATTTACCTGCGATTCGATCGTTAATGTACCGTTCCATGATTTAACATGAGCGATTGCAGAAGATAAACCTAAGCCATGCCCCTCTTTACCATGACTGCTGCTACCATTCAATAACAGGGGTAATAGATGGTCAGGGATACCGCATCCTGTGTCAACGATTTTGATAATCGCCTCTTTAGATGATATTTTTAAAGAAACTCTAATATTCCCCTTACCCGAGGTAGCTTCAATGGCATTGTTTAAGATATTAGAAAGTGTTCTTTTGAAGAAACCAGGATTTATATTGACACATATTCCATGAGCTTGTTCATGTATTTCAAAAGAAATTTTTACATTAGATTTATTGAGTTGTAGTCGTTTTTCTGAGACAACCATGTAAATCAAATCAGAGATCAATTCTGAAGTGAGATAATTTTCGATTTCTTCATTATCTAGTTTTTTAATTAATCGATATTGACTTAACAGGTTATTAGCAATATCGTTAATCCTATTAATGGCATGTTTAATGAGCAGCCGCTTTTTCTCTGGGAATTGATTTGCGTCTACGGCAAGAACCTCAAGAGCCGCGAGAGGGCTGCGAATATCATGTGCGATTTGTATGGCAAAATGGCTTAAAGTTGCTTTTTTCTCGCTTTCACGTATTCGTATATTTTCAAGGTACAATCGATTCAGTAATTGGTCAAAAACACTTTTTATTTTATGTATCTCAATAGGAGCCCAACCGATATCTCCCATATTGGTAGTTTCACAAATATTTGTATAGTCAAGTTGAGCAATTTTTTTCTCTAGTTTAATTAAGGGAGATAGCAATTTTTTGTGTAGGTTTATTTTTAACAAAATAAAAAGCAAGCCGGAAATGACAAAAAGTGAGAAGAGTAACTTCATTAATAGTATCCAGGGTTTAAAAGTGAAATCAAGGTTATTAAAACTAATTAACACCCCTAATCTGGTGCCATTTTCTGTATTTTGATCGTAATAGTAAATGGGTGAGCAGTAAAAGAAATGATTCTTATGTAAAGTCTTTTCTGTTTTATTGAGTAACGAACAATCAATATTCTTGTTGGCCGAGATCAATTTTTTTATGACGTCAAAATACAGGTAGTCTGACATATAGATATTTTTATTATTATCAATAACAGAAAAAAATATATCTTTAGAAGAGGAAAGTGCTAATAATCTACGGATTTCCATCACGTTATAGATTGAAAGCTCTGGTGCAATAATTGAAGAAAGTGTAGTGTGGGTATCATGTATTTTCGCAATGCGCTCTATCTTAGCATTATTTTTCTCAATAAAAACGCCCGCAATAAAAGCAATTAGAAAAATGAACGAAATAGTACCCAATAAGGTGTGGGATATATATTTTTTAAGTGTGTAATTTTTTCTAATAAATGGCATTTAAAGT